>JBAYGK010000195.1:0-2523 GCA_041666665.1 Minisyncoccota bacterium | reverse complement strand
TTATGCCCATCATAAAATCAGCCAAAAAGGCTCTTCGCGGTTCAAAGAGAAAACACGTGTTTAATCTCCGCAGAAAAAAAGATTTGAACGAGACCGTGAAAGAGGTCAAAAAATTAGTCGCCGGAAAAAGCAAAAAGGAAGCGGAAGCTCTTGTTCCGAAAATGTATCAGGTGATAGACAAGGCCGCAAAGCGCGGAATCATCAAGAAAAATACCGCCACGCGGAAAAAATCCCGCCTGGTAAAAATGATCAAAAAAATAGCGAAGTAAAACAAAAAAGCCGCGCAAATTGCGAGGCTTTTTTGTTTGTTTAACGATAAATCACTCAAAATCAAAGCGTTTTGATGTAATACGACAAATTGGGGCAAGTGCGGACGGTTTCCCGAAGTTTTACGAATTCGTAGAATCCGTATACTTTTACGTTTTCACCCATTTTGATTCCTTTCCCTTTTGTCGCCATAAGTTCATTTTCGCAAAAAGCTTTGTCTCCCGTATCATATTCCACATACACCGTGTTTTCTCCGCTCTTTACGACAAGATAACATCTTTCCGTTTCGCAGTTTGAATAATTTTCCAGAACCGTACCGGACAAACTGATCGTTCCGTCGGGACTCGGCGTTAATTTTTCTTCAGCCCCTTTTTTGTTCACGGCAAAAACATAAAGACCGTATCCAAACGCGATAAGCAGGAGCCACGCGAGTATTTGTTTGAATAATTCCATTGTTTTTCTTCTCTATATGTTTAATGTCCTCTCGGTAGGATATCTCGCCTTACAGACGGTATACTTTTCCGATTTGTTCATCGCTATGCTCTTCACAAATAATGGAGAAAGTCGGAGTTTATACTCCGTAGCGAAGCGGAGGGGTGATTCCTAACGCGAGTGAGGAGCCCTCCTTCGCCGAGGCTACGGCAGGGCAAGCATCTCACTCGCTCCGAGAGGACTTTGTGATTAAAATACGCCCGTTGTCTAATTTTTAACTTTTATTATCTTTCTTTTATCTATTTGTCCTCTCGGTAGGAATCGAACCTACATTGCCAGCTCCGCAAGCTGACGTCCTATCCATTGAACGACGAGAGGAAGGAAGGGGGAAGGGAAAGTATGAAAACCGCAGGTTTTCATCAATCGCAGAGCGAGCCGCGCGAGCGATATCCAGATAGTACTCTTCTTAAAAACAAAAGCAAGACCGGCGCCGGATTTTTTCGGCTTAAAACCCTATCAAATTCATAAATATCTGACCCAAAGGAAGACTGCTTTCTTTTTCTTCCAGAAAATTGAGCAGAAAACCGTGCAATTCGTCAATATCCGCGTCACCCAAAGGAATCACTATCATCGGCATTGATATTTTTTGGGAACGAAGCAGAAGTATTTTTTCGCCGCTTTCTTCTTTTGGAATGTTCAGCCAAAACGAATCCAGCGTGGAATAGGGATACTGTATTTTTCCGGTTTTTATTCCTCGCGATGTTGCCGTGTAGTTTACCGTGTCCGGAATTTTGGTTGCGTTTAGGATCATCGTGAAAGCTCCGATACCGACGACAAAAGCGAATAAGATATTATCAACATAAATGGAAAAAGCGATAAGACAAACGACGACGAGCCCGAAGTACCAGTACCAATCAACCGATTTTTTGTGGAAAACATATTCTTTGGCGCGCCAATGTATTTCTTGCTGTCCCATACATGATATTATACTCCTGTTAAAAAAGAAGAGCGAGGGGAAAACGCGGATGATCGTGATTAAAGATTACAGATTACAGATTTTCCTCCCGCCGGAGGATCCACCATCGGGCGGAAAGAATACGAACGAACGACAGGTTTAATGATTGTGTTGTTGAAATAAACCTGTTTTTGTAGTAGTATGTTTTTGTATCGGGAAATCGTCGTTGTTTGTCGTTCCTTTTCCTTATACTAATCCCATATACTTCGCGTATGGGCCGTTAGCTCACCTGGTAGAGCGCATCCATGGCATGGATGAGGTAACCGGTTCAAGTCCGGTACGGTCCACAATTTGGCTGATCCCGCGTTTGTTATTTTGTTTATGAATCGGGATCAAGCCTTTTTTCTCCTCCGACAGTAAAAGCCGCCGACCGAACGAATCGGTTGGCGGCGGTACGGGGTTATTCCGGATCTTTGGGGAATCTTTCTTTTATCGTTTCGTTGAGCTGATTGACGGCTTTCAATAAAGCGAGAACCGCAAAACCGACAGCTTTGATTTCGGGATTACTGCGTTCATTTTTCTCAGCTTCTTCAAGAAGAGCGGCCGCTCTGCCCGCGTAGTGGCTTTGTTGTGCGGTTAAGAAATCAACTTTTTTTTCCATCTTTTTCTCCTGCAAGGAACAAATCGTACCAAAGTAAAAGGCACGGTTTATTTATAGCACAAAATGGCTGTGGTTGTCAAGACGCTGTATTAGACGGGCACATAGGTAACACTTTGTTGATTTTAGCATAAAACTGAAACGGTGTATCGTACCCGAGCGTTTGGTGAGGGCGAACGAAGGAATACTCAATCAACCACTCGGTAACTTT
>JBAYGK010000194.1:0-2549 GCA_041666665.1 Minisyncoccota bacterium | reverse complement strand
TGCGACTTCCATTTCTCTCGCTCGTTTAGAAATAAAAGCAGTTTCACTCTTATATTTCTTGCTCTCGCTCGGAAATGTAAGTTGCGACTTCCATTTCTCTCGCTCGTTTAGAAATTAGAAATTGGGAATTTGGCATTTTTTAATGTATTCTTTTCTTCGGCTCGTCTCTTTTTTCTACAATTTCTTTGATTTTTTCCTGACGTTCTCTTTCTTTCCGTTCTTCTTCCTTAATTTTGCCGATGGTCTCTCCGCTTTCTAAAGGATTATGGGGGACGCGTTGTTTCTCCGGAATAATTTCTTCCAGTCTCGGCAAAATTTCCGGCATTTCGTTTTGTAATTCCATGCTATTGGTTATTGAAACATCATCATACCACACGCCGACCCGTTGCGCCACATTGTCTTGACATTTTATTTAAAGGTGATACTCTCAAAATAGGGTTTATTTTTTAAAGCCGTACTTGTTATTTTACAACAATACTATTACCCAAAGGAGGTAATCATGGAACTTGCATATTTACTTGACCCAAGAATCTTAGGAATCGCCGGAGTGGTCGCACTTCTCATAACAGATTTGGCTGTGTGGTACTTTTACCCCGAAAAACACAAACGCGCATGGAAAAAGATTAGAAATTTCTTTCAGCATATTTGGCATTATCTGCTTATTGTGATTGCTGTCGTGGTAACATTCGCACTCGGTATAGTCGCCATGAATTTCTATATGCCGGAAGCAACGACAGCTATGTACAATGCTTCTCCTCTGCTTCATGAATTGATTTCTACCTACATGGTTGCCATTCAAGTGGTGTTTTTAGGTTTGAACACCGTCGTGTGCTGGGCATTGGTGGGCGGACACTTCGGCAATCAACTTGATAACGGCATCATTGATGACCCTGATCAAAAAAAATGGGACGATAAAAAAACATTGGAGGACTTGGAGCGAGATTATCGGATAGAACAGATGCGAAAAGAACATCGCAAAGAAATGGAACAAGTGAAGGAATCGCTGAATGCTATCCTTGAAACCCAAAAAGCTTTCTATGACAATGGAAAACGGTTTGAGCAAAACCCCGTACCTCCGGAAGGAACGCCTGAAAGGCGAGTGATCGTGAGATCAAATCCGGAAGTGCCCATTACCAAAGAAGAAGTTTTCTCTGCTTTGCCTAATTTGGCGATAGCGACAGAAACCGCTGTTCCGGAACCTGTCGTTCTTGAAACAGTTCAATTGGAACCTGAAAAAGAGGAATTTGTTCTTCCCGCTGAATTGCCGAAGGTTGAAGAACCTGCGACAAAAAAAGCTGAACCCAAAAAACTGAGCTGGATACGCGCTTCAGATTTGGACGAACTCATCTTCGGAAAATGGGGTAAACATTAACATCGCGTACATACGCAAAACACCCGAGATAAAACTCGGGTGTTTCTTTTTGCCAAGGGCTGCCCTTGGTGTTTGCGTATGAGCAAAACGCCCGAGCAACAAGCTCGGGCGTTTATTTATGAAGGTTTCTCACTTATTCTTATTTCGCATATGCGAAATAAGAATAAGTGAATATTATTTATTTCACTGTATTCCAAATTGCCCGGTCTTCGCCGCCGTCAATTTTAAAAACGGCAACGCCGCGGACGCCGAGGACTTTTGCGAGATTTATTTTGTCCGCGATGGCCGAGGCGTCGCTCCACCATACGAGGCGGAAAGGTTGCACCGCACTCGTGGACGATGCGAATTGCTCTGTGCTTGTCGAAGGGGTCGTCGTCGCGACATCGTTCGGAGAATAGTAGGTGAAACTCAGTTCTCCGGCAGAATTGCGTACGGGGGTCGCACCGACTTTTTGCGCAAGAGCCACTGCGTCCGCATGATTGATTGAGCGAAGACGTTCGTAATCAAGCCATTTGCCGTCCGGCGTTACGCGAAATTCATACCCATAAGTCGGCACGCCGATAATGATTTTTTTGAGCTTGATGGCGTTGTTGGCGAGCTTCACGACTTTTTTCACCCAGAGAGGATCGGCAACGGGCGCGTATGGCGTGGAACTTCCCTTTTCGGCATTCAATTGTAAGTCAATGATTGCTTGGTCGTAGGTCATTATCCGCACGCGGTCGCAGTACGCGTTGAGGGCGAAATAATCGTTGGCGTACGCGATATCCGTCGGAATTTTTTTAAATCGCGAATCAAGCGGGGTGCGCGGTTCTATCGTGCACACAAGGATTTTATTCTTTTTATGAAGCGCGATTTGCAACTCCTGTAAAAAGTACGAAAAATATTTTTTCGTTTCCGCTTTTTTATTTTCGTAATCAATATCAATGCCGTCAAAATTATTCTCCGTCACGATCTTCATGATTGCTTTTTCGTGCGCAATGCGAAGAGTATACGTTCGCAAAACTTTGTGCATGGCGGTGGAATCCGTCCAAAGAATGGAGGGGATGATTTTTACTTTTTTTGCACGGGCAACTGAAAGAAAAGAAGACCACGGTTCCTGCGTTATTTTCGCCGTATCCGCAATCGTACCATCCGTTCTGACGGTATATGAAAAAGGGCTTACCTCGGAAAAAGCGGC
>JBAYGK010000193.1:0-2569 GCA_041666665.1 Minisyncoccota bacterium | reverse complement strand
CGGAGATGATGAACATGGGAAAGAAATTATGCAAACACTGAAAGATCAGGGCGTTGCAACCGATTTCGCTCGCGTGCATGAAGGACAACTTTCCAACTATCATTATGTTCTTTGGTACAAAGCAGAGAGAACCATTCTGATCAAACACGAAGAGTACGACCGAAAATTCCCCGACATCGGCTCTCCGAAGTGGGTGTATTTGAGCTCGCTTGGAGAAAACACCCTTTCGTATCATCAGGAAATAATGGGGTATTTAAAAGCGCATCCCGAAGTGAAACTCGCCTTCCAACCCGGAACATTTCAAATAAAGATGGGAGCGCAGGTGCTTAAAGATATCTACTCTCATTCCGAAGTTTTTTTCTGTAACAAAGAAGAAGCGCAAATTATTCTTGGTATCGTTGAAGCTCCCTGCACAGATCTCGCGCGAAAGATGTCGGGGCTCGGACCGAAAATTTCCGTTATTACCGACGGTCCGAAGGGCGCGTACGCATATGATGCGAAAGCGAATGAAATGTGGTTCATGCCTCCGTACCCCGATCCCGCTCCGCCGTATGACAGAACCGGCGCGGGCGATGCCTTTTCTTCAACTTTCGCGGAATGCCTCGCTCTCGGAAAATCGGTGGAAGAGGCGTTCCTTTGGGCGCCGATAAACTCCATGTCGGTCGTGCAGAAAATCGGCGCGCAGGAAGGACTGTTGCGCCCCGCTGAAATTGAAGAGTGGCTCGCGAAAGCGCCGGAGGATTATAAGCCGCGCAAAGTATAAGGGATCAGTATAAGAAAAAGGGACGGCGAAAAAAATAACCACGAATCACAAGGATTCGTGTTTATATTAACTTTAACTCTTCAATGAGTTTAATTTATCGACGAATAATTTCATATTCTCTTCGCTAGAAGATGCCTCTGTCCAATCTGTTTCAAAAAATATGTCTAGCCATTGACGATAAATTATGAAAATATTTTCATCTACGTGATCAAGGGCAAAATTTATGAGTCTGTTAAAACGGGCGCTTGGCGAGTCACCCTCGCACTTTGCGATCTCCTTTCGTGGACCAAACCACTCTTTCAACGAAGCAACGATCGTATCAGCATTCATGTATTCTCCTTCTTTCTATAAGAACATTCTTGCCGATATTTATATATCATATAACGTCGTGATTGTCCACTTTTACATCCGCGAATGACGCGAGTATAATGGATGATATGAAAGCTAAAAAAACGATCTCAAAAAAAACAGAAAAAACCCTTGGCGTAAAAAAAGATGCACTGCTCTCAATCAGTCACGATGATTTCGGCGCCATTCTTGAGAACGTCAGCGAAAAATTTTCGGTAATAATTGAAGGACAAACTATTCTTACTGAACGAGTAGATCATTTGGAAACAAGATTTGACGGACTGGAAACGCGAATGGACAAAATAGAAACGCGAATGGACGGACTGGAAACAAAATTTGACGGGTTGGAAACAAAAGTTGACAATTTGGAAACGACAATGAACTCCAAATTCCAAACGGTTTTTGATTATCTCTCGCGAATAGACGACGAACTGAAAGATATTAAAAAAGAACTTGAAAGATTGAACCGTAGCAAAGCAAATAAATCAGAAGTGAGCGAACTCACTTTTCGCGTTTCGCAACTGGAAAAAGAACTTGCGGAAGTACGTCGAAATATTCACGCATAAAAAGGAAAAAAATAAATGATAAAAAAATAACCCCGCAAGCGCATAGCGCTTTTGCGGGGTTTGTTTTTATTTCGGTAGCGTTTCTAACAATTGCAGAAATACGTACCACGAAGGGGAGCCGTCGGTGCACCACCAATCCCATTCTATCCCTTTTGCCAGCTCTTTTTCTTGACGATCTGTCATGGTGGCTTCATCTTTGATATTTTCTATCAAATGATCCAGAAAATATATCAATGCGGAGCGAGGATTCTCTCCCTCATCAAGCTTTTGCTTTTTGAAATCCCCAAGAAAGTCCTTTACCGGACGAGTTTTTAAAAATTCTTGACCATTTGCCATAATTTTTTCCTCTTTTTAATGCAAGAACAATTTACTTAGTATCTTGTACCATAAGAAAAATTATTTATCAAGTTTTTCAACGTATGAAATGAAAAATATTGTGATATAATGACGACATTATGAACGATCAAAACCAAACGAATAAAAGAAAGGAGAATGTTGCGGCGAGTTCCGTTTTGGCGGGGTTCACTCTCACCGCGGGAAAATTCACGGTCGGTCTTATGACCGGAAGCATGGGCATTCTTTCGGAGGCGGCGCATTCCCTTCTTGATATGGGGGCGGCAATCATCACCTATTTCGCGGTACGCGTATCCGGAAAGCCGGCGGACGACGAACACCATTACGGGCATGGAAAGATTGAAGCAATCTCCGCCTTGATAGAAACCGCTCTTCTTTTTGTCACCAGTTTTTGGATAATATACGAGGCGAGCAATCGTCTCATGACGGGAGACATTGAAGTGGAGGCCACGTGGTACGCTTTTGCGGTGGTCATCGTTTCCATCATTATTGACTACTCTCGTTCGCGCGCTCTTATGAAAGTGGCGAAAGAAACGGG
>JBAYGK010000192.1:0-2598 GCA_041666665.1 Minisyncoccota bacterium | reverse complement strand
CAAAAAACAGGGAAAATCAGACTGAGTTTCAGTAAAAACAAACAAAAAGACGATATCGGCTTCGCCGATATCGTCTTAAGCCTGCAAGGTTGACTGTTTTTGAAATTCCTTAACGATAAAATACCAAAATTTGCGATAAAAATCCCGTTCAAAAATACAAAAATCCGGACGAGTTCGCTAGCTAGCGAATCGTCTGGCAAATTCAAATATCGCGATAAGTGTTGTCGTCACGCAAACGTATGGAATCAACGACAACATTATTTTTAACATCATAGTGAAAAATTATTCGGAAATTTCCTTTTCGGGCGCGTGAAAAATCGCTTCCTTTCAACTTTTTCACGTCAAGGTTTCCGTGTTCGCTTTTGACGGATAATTGTTCCAAAAAAGCGAGCAATCCCGCCCGTTCTTTTGCGGATATTTTTCGGAAAAGTTTTTCAATTTCTTTCATCCATTTTGCGGATCATTTTTACCAAATCCGCCGCTTTTATTCCTTTTCCTTTATTGTCCCGAATCGCGTCAAAAACGGTATATTCTCCGCTTTCTTGTAATCGCGCGGGAGAAATTTCAATCGTGTTCCCCGTTATTTTTACGGTAATGGTATCGGTTTGAGTCCGCGCGCGCCAAGCGGAAGGCAAAGTAATTTGCCCCTTGCTCGTAATTTTTTGAATGCGAGTTGTAGTTGTTTCCATGTTCCTTATTGTATTACTTCCTTACTTTCTGTCAATACCAAAAGTATCAGGAAAAAGTATCAGTATCGGGGACGACAACGAACGACTCCGCCGGACTGGGGTTGCACCCCGGTTCGGAACGTTTGTAGAGTAAACAAAATTTTGTTTACAGTTCTCAACTTGAAAATTTCGCGATGCTCAACTTTTCGTCCAAACGTTTCGGTTCCATGTACAACAAGGAACCGGCGACGATGGGCGACGAAAATCCCGTTCAGAAATACAAAAATCCGGACGAGTTCGCTAGCTAGCGAATCGTCCGGCAAATTTTTATTCAGACTTAAAGTCAATGAAGTTATACGCTTCGTATGATACGATGGCATTTAAAATATCTATTTTTTTGTCAAAGGGATTTAACCACCTTCTGCCGTCTAAAGAAAACCATCTTCTATCAGGTTCGGTAATCTCTTTCCACTCAAAACAGTATCCGACGAAGGTTCTTTCTATATATTTCCCGCCTTGCCACCAAGGTTCCTTTATTCTCAATACAATTTTCCAGTCAAGACGACTAATGCAACATTCTTGAGGGAGTATCTCTATGGATACCAATCTATAGTGTTTTGGCAAACGACCATTCATGCCACCATGCATGTATGTATGTTTCTTTTTCATTTTTCACTCCTTTTGTTTCAAACTTTCTAATGCAAGAATACTCTTTTTTTTAATATTGTCAAACAAAAACCGCCTTTCGGCGGATTTTTGTTGGTTTTTTATTTCCTCTTTTTGGATTTTCTGCGGGAAACGATAAAGACGTTTGAGTATTTCTTTGGGTGCCTGGTCTTCTGACCTTTGCCGCTCGGTTTGCCCCATGCGGTTTTGGCTCTCTTTAATCCTCTTCCCTGTCGTCCTTCGCCGCCTCCGTGCGGATGGTCTACCGGATTCATGACGGAACCGCGGACGGTCGGACGGATGCCGAGCCATCTTGAGCGTCCGGCTTTCCCGACGTTGCGGAGTTTGTGTTCATCGTTGGAAACCACGCCAATGGAAGCCCATGCGGTTTCGTGAATTTTCCTGATTTCGCCCGACGGCATTTTCAAGTGAATGTACGGGGAATCTTTCGCGACAATCTCGGCGTAACTGCCGCCGGAGCGGACGAGCTTGGCGCCTCCTTCGGGTTTTACCTCAACATTGTACACGAACGTACTTTGAGGAATATTTTTCATCGGAAGGCGGTTTCCCGGTCGGATCTCCGCATTCTCGGCAACGATTACGGTGTCGCCGACTTTCAATGTTTTCGGGGTCAGAACATAACGGCGTTCTCCGTCTTTGTAGCAGACGAGAGAAATGAAACCGGTGCGGTTCGGATCGTATTCAACGGATTCAATTTTCGCCGGAATATCTTTCTTTCCGTATTTGAAATCAATTTCACGATAGAGGCGTTTGTGTCCGCCGCCTTTATGGCGAACGGAGATGCGTCCGTCGGCGTTTCGTCCGACATCGCGTTTGCGCCCGAAGGTCAGCGCCTTATGAGGTTTCTTCGCCGTCAAAACATTGCGGTAAGAAACAACAGTAGTATGGCGCATCGTCGGGGTTGTTGGTCTGTGTGTTTTCATAATTTTTAAAAGAAAAAAGGTGAAAGAAAAAAGTTAAAAGTTTTCATCATCGCGTGTCGTACTTTTTACTTTTTACTTTTTACTTTTTACTCGTATTAGATAAATTCAATTTTATCCCCTTTTTTAAGGTGAACGATGGCTTTCTTGCTGGATGTTTTTACCCCCGGTCTGCCTCTTCTGACGATGTTTTTTCTGGTGCCCGCGGTCATGTTGACCCGAACGGGCGTAACTTTGTACATCGCTTTTATCGCCGCTCTGACTTCCGGCTTTGTCGCATCGCTCGCGACTTCAAACGTGTAAGCGTTCTTTTCCACAAGAAT
>JBAYGK010000191.1:0-2633 GCA_041666665.1 Minisyncoccota bacterium | reverse complement strand
GCTGTTAATCTCCGCGTACGCGGAGATTAACAGCGGGTGGAATTATGGTAACTCAAAATGTTTTTTTAATTCTTTATCTTCCGATAAATGATCAACCGAGAGTACTTCCACAAATTTCCCCACGCCGAAATAATCGGCGACAAAGAGAATTTCTTTTTCGCATGGATGCGGATACACCCAAACGCTTTTCTGGTACTGATAAAAACCGAGCGCTTTGAGACGCCACCTGAGTGCATCCCTCGCATTCGTATATTTCTCCGGAATATCAAACAAAACAAAAGTCCACTTCCCTCCCCAGTCTTTCGGTTCCGGCAAACGCACTTCATCAAATAAAATTCTTTGAAAATGCACTTTGCCTTTTTTCGTAAGCTGAACTCGCGGCGTTCCTTTTTCTCCCATGTATTCTTCAAGATATCCGTTTCTTTTTAAACCGCTGATGGAATCCCTAAGTTGTTTGTTTGAATAAGATTTTGAACGTTGATATTGTCGTGCGGCTACAGTAAGTCCCGGAGCAAGCGCACCGATAGCCGCCGCACCGGAAAGAATGATAAGCGCCAATGCGACTTGTGTTACATAAGAAGCAGGGGTTCCCGAGGAGAGAAATTCTTCTGCGCGAACTTTCAGAGATGCTTCACCGCACGTATCTGCCGGAAGATTATTTTTTATATATTTTGATCGCGATTGAATTTTTGGTTTTGCCATAATACACAGTATATCAGTTTTTTTAATCGCTGTTAATCTCCGCGTACGCGGAGATTAACAGCGCGATTGCAATTACAAATCAACACCCAAGGAAAGAGCTGCGGGGAAACAGGTTCAAAAAAAACGGGAACCGAGGTTCCCGTTTTACTGTTTATTTGTAACTAACCGTACATTCTTCGTCAACCCTTTCGGCAAGATTGCAGGGAACGCCGTTTTTGGTAAGTTGCGCGCCCGGAACGTATCCCGTTTTGCAATATCGCAACAAAGCGCCCAGATAAGTTCCTTTTGCAACCAAGACGTAACGCGAGCCCTCCTTGGTTTCAAATGCAACCCATAGCTGTTTTTCCGCGCGGATTAACAAGTGCAAGCGCCAGTCCGTTTTTTCGGTTTCTTCCCTCTTCGGAAGATCCCCAACCGTTTTTAGGAGACGGTCCAACTCGCTCGTATCTCTGCTCATGACATTCTCCAAAAGTTCAATATTCACTTATATTATACAACTTTCTTAATTATTTGTCAATCAAAAAGTACATCAAAAGAGAGGTGCCGCCACGCTACCGATTATCAATCTTCCCTTGCTCCTTCGCGGATGATGGTTATTTCACCACCCGTTATTTTGAGAATGGCGGACGGCTCGGACTTTATAACGCCGCCGTCCTCGTAAAAATCAATTTCATTTCCGAAGTAATTTTTCGCCTCTTGTATCGTACTCGCCGGAGGTTCTCCTTCGCGGTTGGCGGACGGCGCGACAAGCGGGCCGGTTTTTTCCAGTATGTCCAAAAGCTCTTGTTTATCGGGAAAACGAAACGCCAAAGTTTTTGTTCCCCGATGCAGGTATTCAAAACGGGAATCCTCGCACGGTAAAATTATGCTCACTTTTCCCGGCCAAGATTTTTGCGCGATTTTCACTTCCTCGCTTTCCTCGGATATGCCAAAAAGTTGTAAATCTTTCATCGCGCCTATAAGAATGATGAGCGGTTTTTCGGGATTTCTTTTTCTTGTCTCATAAATACGCGCAACTGCCGATTCGGAAAGCGCGCATCCGACCAATCCGTAAATCGTGTCTGTCGGCAAAACGCCAATGCCCCCTCCTTTAAGAATTCGGATGACCTCTTTTTCTCCGGCATTGTTTTTTGCAAAACCGGAAAACCACATTTTTATAACCGGCAAAACAGAAACGAAAATAATCGCGCCGATGATGGGCAAAAGATACCGGTCAATATCGGGAACCGTTTCGCCGAGAAGGTATCCGAGCACGGGCAAACCGCACGCCCACAAAAATCCGCCGATGATATTGGAAAGATAAAATTTGCGATATTCCATGCGCCCGACGCCCGCGATCATGGGAACGAATGTGCGAACAACGGGAACAAAACGGGCGAGAATCACGGAACGGTTCCCGTGCTTTTGAAAAAAACGCTCCGCCCGAACGACATTGGATTTTTTAAAAAAAAGAGATTCTTCTTTTTGAAAAAGTTTTTCGCCCGCCTTCTTTCCCAAAAAATATCCGACGTTGTCTCCCAAAACCGCCGACAGAAAAACAAGCGGAACCAGTATCCATATATTGAGAAACCCGGCGGAGGCAAGAACGCCGGCGGTAAAAAGCAAACTGTCTCCCGGAAAAAAGAAACCGATGAGAAGACCTGACTCGGCGAAAACAATGGCGGTGACGCCAAGATATCCCGCGGTTTTTATAAGAGAAATGACATCAAACATGTGACTTTATAGTACCATAAAAAACGAATAACAAAAAAGGAGACCGCTCCGTGGTCTCCCGTTCTCTTTTTTTCTTGTCGCGCTTGCGATCATATTTCTTTTTATCTTTATGTGCTCCGCCACCGCGTATTCTTTCTCTCCCTTCTTCCGGCAAACGCGGTTTTTGTCTTTCCTCTTCGGAATGTATCTTTTCTTTTTTCATGGGAACCTCCGCTCTC
>JBAYGK010000190.1:0-2680 GCA_041666665.1 Minisyncoccota bacterium | reverse complement strand
CAAATATTTGCTTCAGCGTATACTTGCCGGTTATTTGTTCCAACATTAACTTCAGTATACGCTGAAGTAAGTATTTGAAAAAGCGCACCCAATGTGAATGGGTGCGCGTAGCGCCAAATTTACAAGGACTATCCTTGTAAAAAAATTTGAGCATATTCAGAATTGTTTTTTTATTTAAGTTGAGTGGTCACCGGGTTTTTGTAGATATTTTTACCCGTCCAGCCACTCTTTCATTCTTTTCCTTCCGAGAGTGACAAGCTCCTTGGTATTGTAGTTTTCAATATGCGTTCCGAAGCAAAGAAAAATTATGCTTTGTTCTTTTATCGCGAAGCATACTCTTGGGCGGTCATTTTTGCTTACTCCGCCGATCGCCATGTATATCTTGAACAGGCGATATTCTTGGTATTCTCCCATGGGTGCCAATACTTCAATGCCGAGCCGGACCGTGTGCAGTTCGTAATGACTTGTCAGTAAATTTTGCAACTTAAAAGTCCACCCGTCATCTTGGTGGTGTTTTGATAAAAAAGTTTTCATTTCTTTATCAAATTTGGGGTGGCTGGAAAAAATCATTTACCAATGAGCTCTTCCATGGTTTTACCCCTATAGAACGAAAGCTCGTACGGCATATGTTCGCCGAGGGCTACCGCGTTGTAAGGTGCCTCTGAATGAGTAATATCTTCCAGCATTTTTCCGTTGAATTTTCCGTAATCATCAATGACCTTATCAAGCACCTTTTTTTCTTCGTCTGAAAGTATGTCCACCTTCTCTTTTGAGTCGGTTTTTAAAACGAAAACAACCGTGTCGTTTGGCAGACCCGTCTTTTTTTTCTTTATTGTTATTTCGCTTTTTTCAAGATTGGCGAGTGTTTGTTCAAGCTCTTGCGGTACCGGTCCCATCGGGAGCGCTTTATAGGTGGCTCCGGTGAATGGTTTTTCAAACGCCTCAAAATAATTGAAATCGGCAAAATACAAAAGTTTGGCAAGCTTTTTTTTGCCTTCTATGGTTGCATTGGGAGAGCGAGAAAGCATGTATAAAACCGCCGCCTCAAATTTTTTTTCGTTAAAAATCATTTTTTTCTTATCCATGGCAATTTATACGCAATATACCTGCTATTTATTATAGCCATAATTTGCGAAAAGCGCATGGGATAAGTGTCGTGTATAAAATACGCTAAAATATTTTTTTTGCAAGTTCTCGCAATTGGGACTGCCCTTGGTTCTGCTCAGTGCCTATTATTCGTCGTATGTCGCCCCTTTTCCTTATACTGATCCCATATACTTTTTTGCCGCAAAACTTTATATGGGAGAGACATTTTATTTACACCCCGAGAATAACCGGCAGTATAATCGGTCTCTTCGCCGTCTGCTGAAACAGGAACCTTCCCACGCTGTCGGTTACCGTGCTTTTTACGAAGTCAAAGTTGATGGGGTTCATGGATTCAATGGAATCCTCAATGGTTTTTTTGATGATATATCTTGATTGATGGAGGAGGTCTTGCGATTCGCGCAGGTACACAAAACCTCTTGAAAGAATGTCGGGGGATTTTTTGAGTTTGCGGGTGGCGATGTCAACCACGGCGACGACGATAAACATGCCGTCTTGCGCAAGCATTTGGCGGTCACGCATCACGACTTCCTGCATGTCGCCGATGGAAAATCCGTCAACGAGAACGAGTCCGGAAACGGCTTTTTCTTTGAGAGCGTGGATTTTTTCTCCTCGCTCTATTTCTATTATCATTCCGTTGTCTGGAACGATGACATTTTGTTCCTGCACGCCGGATTGAATGGCGATGTCCGCGTTTGAACGGAGTTTGTAATGGAAACCGTGAATCGGAATGAAAAACTTTTCACCGATTTGGCGATGAAGCCATCCGATTTCGTCGCCGTTCGCGTGTCCGGAAGCATGGACTTCCGACATTTTGGAATGGATAATCCTCGCGCCTTGTCTTGAAAGATTGTCTTTTATTTTTTGCACACCCATTTCGTTGCCCGGAATAATGGAAGAAGAGAGAAGAACGGTATCGTTTTTTGTGATTTTGAAGTGCTTATGCGTTTTGTTGGACATTCGCATGAGCGCGGCGAACTCTTCTCCTTGCGAACCGGTAACGATGGCGACGATGCGATTCGCTGGATACTGTTCCATTTGTTCCGAAGTGATAATGGTGTCCTTGTTCATCTGGAGAATGCCGACTTCCTTCGCCACTTCAATATTCACTTTCATGCTCCGGCCTTCAATCACTATTTTCTTTCCGTATTGTTCGCAGAGTTTGATGATTTTTATGATGCGTTCCAATTGCGAAGCGAACGTGCCGATGATGAGGCGGCCTTTCGTGTTTTTGATTATTTCTTCAATATTTTTGAGCACGACTTTTTCGGAAAGTGAAAAACCGGGGGAATCGGCATTGGTGGAATCGGAAAGGAGAAGAAGAGGACGCCTGTTTTTGAATCGCGAAAAGACTTCCACTTCCGCCTGCGTCGGGACTCCCGCATCGTTGTCAACGCGGAGGTCTCCCGTGAAAACGACATCGCCGTAAGGCGTTTCTATGCTCACCCCCATCGCGTCGGGAATGGAGTGGCTGACCGCGAAAAATTCAATGTGTGATTTTCCGACTTTTATCCGTTCATTTTTTTCAACGGTGCGGATATCAAGAGCGGGGAAGTTGGGGAATTCCAATTGCCTT
>JBAYGK010000189.1:0-2711 GCA_041666665.1 Minisyncoccota bacterium | reverse complement strand
TACATATTCCCATAACTTTCAAAACTGATCTCTACCCCTTTGGCGATGGAGGTTCCGGCAACGGTAAAACCTTCGGCGAATATTTCGGTCAAATCTTTCGCGGAATCAATTGCCGTTTCAAATACAATTTTGGAATTTTCAAAGGTTGCGTATGTCCCGATTCCGACAGAAGCTCCGATGGAAATTCCGGCGGAGTGAATTCTTCCGGCAAAAACGCCTCCGAAATCTTTCGTTTCGGCGATAATGATATCAATGGGATTTGACAAAGGTTCGGAAACGATTTTTGCATGCACAAAAAACACAGGAAACAAACATCCCCCTGCGATGACGGCAAACAAAGAAACTTTATTATAAAAACTTGGCACGTATATGAGTCGTTTATTTCACAGACCCTTACACGTAATAATACCAGAAAAAAAGCCTTTTGACGCATATGTATCATGTGGATAACATTGCGATAAGACGAATGGAAAAATAAGAAAATAGAAAGATTAACGACGCCGTCGTGATTTTATGGACTTTATGGACTTTTGACTTTATAGACTTCGTTTCGTTTTCCACTCCTCATTTTTTTTGTGGTCGCCGGAAAGGAGGACTTCCGGAACTTTGTATTTCTATCTGGCTGATCGCTTCTTACAGAAGCTGTCCACTTCATTGGGTCTTTTGTTCATGCTTCACAAAAGCCCTCAATGAGTCTTGCGGAATGGGTCCCTTCCCATTCCTCACGCGCGGCTCGCTACTGTGGGGTTGGGCTGGACTCCGTCCAGCCGTTTTCTTTTTCCATTCTTCAATCTTTTTGTGGTCACCGGTCAGGAGCACCGGAGGAACTTTATATTTTTTCTTATTATATTCAAAAACTTCGGGACGAGTGTAGACTTCATGGCTGGAAATGCGATTTTCTTCCAATGATTCAAATTTCCCCAGAACCCCTTTGATTTGGCGGGACACCGCATCCATGAAAACCATCGCCGGCAATTCCCCGCCGGTCAGGACGTATTCTCCGATGGAAACGTCTTCCGCTTTTAAAATTTTTTTTACCCGCGCGTCTATCCCCTCGTAGCGTCCGCAGATCAAAATGATGTCGGTATATTTTTTTTCAACACAGTTTTTTGCGTATTCATTCGTAAACATCGTTCCGCCCGGAGAAAAAATAATGATTTTAAATTTCTTTCCTCGCCCCGTCGTAGCCTTTGGCGAAGTGGGGTTGGCGCTCGCTCTTCCCTTCGCCTTTGCGACAGCACGAAGCACCGGCCCCGGAAGCAAAACCATTCCGGGCCCTCCGCTGTACGGCCGTCCGTCAACTTTCTTCCTCCACCCATTTTCGCCGACGATCTCCGCATAGTCGCGAGGAGTATACGTTTTTATCTTAATAAGTTTTTTCTCCTGCGCGCGCGACAAAATGGACTCATGTATGTATGAGGTGAGGGATTCGGGAAATAAGGTGATAATGTGGAAGGTTAACATAAAATGTTATTACGTCGTATTCGTCCTCCTCCCCTCTTCAGAGGGGAGGTCGGGGTGGGGTGCGTTTTTTAGAGCGTATCTCGAAATCACACCCCCTCTCAATCTCCCCCTCTGAAGAGGTGGAGAGGCACGAACGACAACGAATCAAAAATAACACAAAAGCTACTAAATGTAAATGTTTCTTCCGATAAAAAGAAAGCCCCGCAATTCGCGGGGCTAAAAGATGAGGAGCCAAAAGGCACGACATTCTTAATACTCAGTTCGGGAAAAATAATATGGGGTTCTCCCTACCGCAATAGTTGCAAAACTCATAATGCCCGAAGCGAAGAACATCCTTCTCGTACTCGCTTTCGCACAGTGCTAAAACAGAATGATCATTCCATATGTCACAGACGACTGCTTTCCATCCGATCAAGGTTTTTCCTTTGAAATGTTTTCGGAAGAAGGCACTACCCATCTTCTTAATTTCTTCCAATTCGCGCATGCCAAGGCAATCTTTGAGCATTTTATGTTTTTCGAGATAATCATATATCTCACCGACCCTCATCGTTTCATTTTCTTTGTGGTTTTTATTAATAAACCACGGTTCCAGCTTGCTGATATCGAATTCGGCGGGACCCGTTTTTTCGAGCTCGCGATTTAGAATTTTTTTTGTGTGACGTTCTTTGAAATAACAGAAATAATTGGGCGCGACAGTACGGTCGATATAAATTATGTTAGAACGGTCAATTCCTGTCGCGTTCTCTACGTCCGATATTCCTTGTGCTTTTGCATTTACTCGAATAAGAGCGTCTATGTTTTGACTGTATTTCATTATCATATACGCACTTCTTCCTCTGATTCCGATCGCTTTCAGTTGAAGCGTTGTCAGTTCCGCCAAAGATTCAACAGTATGACACCCGCGATCTTTGAGCTTTCCTATGTCTGTGTAATTGACTCCAACGGCTGTTAAAAAGTCTATTTGTGTATTACCGTTCATTATAGCTACCTCCTAAATATGTGATATATTTCAACGTACTTTAACACAAAGATATAATATCACAAACAAAATTATTTGTCAAACAAAAACCGCTCCCTTTCAAGAGCGGTTTTTGCAATTCAATATAATTTGAGATTAGAGTTTTAAATCTTCCAATGCGTCGTCAACGGATTGAGAAGCGTGACTCATGCCTCTCGTGCTTCCGGCCGGCTCATTTACCTTCAAGGTAACGCGAGCGTGATTCTTCATCCCGACTACGCGAAGAAGT
>JBAYGK010000188.1:0-2723 GCA_041666665.1 Minisyncoccota bacterium | reverse complement strand
TTGTGTCCTACGGTCACGGTACACCTTTTGGATATTTTATTCGTTCCTCATAAAATCTCTCAAAAGGTCTTGCGGAATGGGTCCCATCCCATTCCTCACCCCGAACCGAAATATTTGGAATATTTCGCAATATATGGAATTATTGCGAAATCGTGATTTTTACAAACGTTCCGGAGCGGGGTACCACCGCTTGCGAGCGGGGCCCCGCCATCGGGCGGTGGCAACCCCGCACCGGCGATGAAGAAAATGCGACCCAAAAATTTTTCGCGCTTCATGCCGTCTGCGCGCGTTTGATATTCTTTTTAAAAAATGATACCCTGAAAACAGGATTTTTGTTCAATACAAAAGGGGGTTGAAAATGAAAAATATTGCTTTTGTCGTGTGGATGCTGTTATTTCCTTTTCTGGATAAATTGGGAAATTATCTTTTGTTTTTAAGAGGAATAAAACCGTATGAATTTACCTATGGAGCTTTTTGTCTGTGGATTCTCTTCTATCTTTTCATTGCTTGCTTGCTGTACGAAAAACACGAGTAGGTGAAAAACAATAAAACCGCTTCGGTATTATAACGAAGCGGTTTTTTTACAGATTCCAAATTCTACAGACCTTCCAACATTGGCTCATTTCTATTTTCTGAGAGCCTTTCTCAAATATTTTCCCGTATATGATTTCGGATTGTTCGCCACTTCTTCCGGCGTTCCTTTTGCGACGATTTGCCCGCCGCCCGCTCCCCCTTCGGGCCCGATGTCCAACACGTAATCCGCGCTTTTTATGATGTCCATGTTGTGTTCAATCAGTATGACCGTGTGCCCTTTTCGGACGAGTTCCTGCAAAATTTCAATCAATTTTTTCACATCTTCGTAATGAAGTCCGATAGTCGGTTCGTCCAAAAGATAGATGGTTTTTTGAATGTTCACGCGGAACATTTCGGAAGAAATTTTCACGCGCTGACTCTCTCCTCCCGAAAGCGTCGTTGCGGATTGCCCGAGCTCCAGATATCCGAGTCCGACTTCAAAAAGCGTTTTCAGACGATCGGAAATTGCCGGAATATCCTCAAAAAAAGCGAGCGCTTCCTCTACGGTCATACGGAGAACATCATAAATTGATTTGCCTTTGTATTTCACCTCAAGCGTTTCTTTCATAAATCGCTTCCCCTGGCAGACATCGCACGGCACGTACACCGTCGGCAAGAAATGCATTTCAACGGCTATTTCTCCGTTGCCTTGGCAGGTTTCGCAACGGCCTCCTTTTACATTGAAAGAAAAACGATTCGCCCGCCATCCTCGGACGCGCGCTTCGGCGGTCGCCGCGAACATATCGCGAATGTGCGTAAACGCGCCGGTGTACGTAGCGGGATTGGAACGGGGCGTTCGTCCGATCGGAGACTGATCCACCATAATCGCCCGGCTCAAAAGTTCCGTTCCCGTGAATTCCGAACAATTGTGTGTTTCCGCGGAACGATAACGCCGGTCAAAACGCGCCTGCAAATTTTTGTGGAGAATTTCATACAGGAACGATGATTTTCCCGATCCGGACACGCCCGAAACAACGATGAATTTTCCAAGCGGAATATCCACGTTCATATTTTTAATGTTGAAAATGTTGGCATTCCTGATTTTTATGAAACCTTTGTCTTTTGTCCGCCGTTCTTCGGGTATTTCTATTTTTTTCTCTCCGCGCAAATACTCAAGAGTAACCGAGCCCGAAGTATTTTTCTTCGCCGTCAAAAGTTCTTCCAAGTATCCCGATACGACAACATGTCCGCCATGCACACCGGCGCCGGGGCCGATATCAATAATGTAATCCGAAGCGTAAATGGTGTCTTCATCGTGTTCAACCACGATAATGGTGTTTCCGATATCTCTGAGCGACAAAAGTGTTTTTACCAAACGATCATTGTCGCGCGCGTGAAGCCCGATAGTCGGTTCATCCAAGACATAGAGCGCGCCGACAAGACGGCTTCCGAGTTGAGATGCGAGACGAATGCGTTGAGCTTCTCCTCCTGAAAGCGTGTTCGCTCATCGGTCAAGGGTCAAATATTCAATGCCGACATTCATCATGAATTGAAGCCGTGAGATGATTTCCTTGAGGAGTACTTCTGAAATTTTTGCATCGCGTTCCGAGAGTTCCAAGTGAGTGAAAAAATAATGCGCATCGGCAATGGAAAGCCCGGAAACCTGCACGATATTTTTCCGCACCTCGCCTCCTTTTCCAAGGTCAGACCTTGGCAAAAAAACATCCTTATTTTTAGCCGTTTTTTTACTATCACTTTTTTTAACGTCGCTCTCCGGCGTTTTTTCCGGCAACTGCCCGTGGATGTACACGTTCAACGCTTCGGGGCGAAGGCGCGCCCCTTGGCAGTGGTCGCAGGGTTCCGTGCCGAAAAGATGTTTTGTGCCGAGACCGTTGCAGGCGGAACAGGCGCCATACGGAGAATTAAAGGAAAAAAGACGCGGTTCTATTTCGGGGTAAGAGAAACCATCATTCGGGCAGGAAAATTTTGAAGAAGTGAGAAATTCTTCCGTCGGTTCTTCCGGATTGCCGAATGAAACAACCACCAATCCGTCCGACTCGTTAAGCGCCCTTTCAATGGATTCGGAAATGCGTTCAACGAAACGTTTTTTATCGGATTGCATTTCGGCCATATCCAACCGATCCACGAGAATATCAATATCGTGTTTTTTGGTTTTTGTGAGAATAATTTGTTCGCGCAGTTTTTTCATT
>JBAYGK010000187.1:0-2734 GCA_041666665.1 Minisyncoccota bacterium | reverse complement strand
ATTCAAAAAAAATAGCTCTTCTCGCGGATGACGCTGAAATGTGGAAAAAAATACTGCAAGACGAAGAGAAAATGCTGAAGAAAAAGGGGTAAAATAAACTTAAAAACAAAAAAACAACCTCAATTTTTACTTGAGGTTGTTTTTTTGTTTTTAAGTTTATTTTATCTCTTTTTTAATCTCTTCGGCGATTTTTTCCTTTTCGCCGTTCCCGTACGGAGCCTGCTTGTCCCAGTGGCGGAGCCCGTCATTTTTAAACCGCGGAATGACGTGAATATGAGCGTGAAATACCGCTTGCCCGGCGGGAGCTTCGTTGTTCATGATGATGTTCACTCCGTCGGCTTTTATTCCGTTATATACGCCCCGCGTTATTTTTTGAGTGACAAGAGCGAGGGAAGAGACCGTTGGCTCGTCCATGTCCATCAAATTGCGGAAATGTTTTTTCGGGATTACCAGCGTATGTCCCTGATTATTGGGACTGATGCTGAAAAAAGCGAATGTTTCTTCATCCTCGTATACTTTCGTGCTGGGAATTTCTCCCCGTATTATTTTGCAGAAAACGCAGTCGTTCATATTCCGTTTTTATCAAGATATTTTTTTAAATTCTTTTCAATGTGCGCCTTCTGTCCGGTATTGAAATCCGGGTGTTTTTTAACCTGCTCAATAATTTGCTTTGCTTCACCCTCGTTTATTCCCGCATAGCGCCGACCCATTATGCCGTGTCTTTTTGAATCTTCATCCGTGTGTCCAGACATAATTCCTTTTAATGTGCTGAGCTCGTGATCATTAAGACCCTCGCTGTCAAACATCCCCTTCTTTTTAACCCCGCTATAAAAACCCGATTTAAACGTTGTGCCATTAAGCTCTTTGTCCGTAATTCGTTTAGGAATTGCCATAAAAATTATGTATTAATGAATAATACTTATTATAGTACGGCAAAGGCCTCCTTATCAAGGCACAATTTTTCCCCATTTGTGATACAATGAAACTCCATGAAAAAGACTATAGAAAAAGAAAAAATCGCGCTTTCCTCCAAAACCGACCGTTTTGAAAAATACCCGCCGCTTACACGGAAACTTTTAACGATTCGCGGCATTTCCACATCCGAAGATGCCGAAAAATTTCTCCACCCCGACTGGAAACGGGACAGTTACGACCCTTTTCTTATTTTTAATATGGAAAAGGCGGTGGAGCGGATACTCCGGGCGATACAAAACGACGAAAAAATTATTCTTTATACCGATTATGACTGCGACGGCATTCCCGCCGGCGTTATTCTTCACGACTTCTTCAAAAAAATCGGGTATGCGAATTTTGAAAATTACATTCCGCACCGCCACAACGAAGGATACGGACTCAATATTCCGGCGGTTGAAAAATTCGCGGAAGAGGGCGCGACACTTCTCATAACCGCCGATCTCGGCATTACCGACACGGAAGCCGTCGCCCGGGCGGAAGAGCTTGGCATTGACATCATCATTACCGACCATCACCTCGCGCAGGAAGGAAAAATTCCATCGGCGTTTGCAATTCTTGATTCCAAACAAAAAGAGGACTCTTACCCTGATTCCATGCTCTGCGGGGCGGGAGTGGCGTTCAAGCTCGTGCAGGCGCTTATTCAGAGAGGGAAGTTCGCGCAAATTTCCGACGGCTGGGAAAAGTGGTTGCTTGATATGGCCGGACTCGCCACCATCGCCGACATGGTTCCTCTCCGAAACGAAAATCGGCTTTTGGCGTATTACGGACTGAAAGTTTTGAGAAAAAGCCGCCGCCCCGGTTTCAATCTTCTGTTGCAAAAAATAAAAGTAAACAAAGAGAATCTCACGGAAGACGATATCGGCTTTATGATCGCACCCCGGATAAATGCCGCAAGCCGGATGGATCATCCACTCCGCGCTTTTGAATTGCTCTCCACCGAAGACCCTGCCCGCGCGGAAGAATTGGCGAATTGGCTCAATCACCTGAACGACCAAAGAAAAGGTTTGACGGCCAGCATGATAAAAGACGCAAAAGGACGATTGCGGGCGCGCGAGCTTTTGGAAGTCATTGTGATAGGACATCCCGAATGGGAACCCGGCATTCTCGGTCTTGCCGCAAATAATCTCGCAGAAGAATTCAACCGCCCGGTTTTTGTGTGGGGGAGAGATACGGACGGAAAAATCAAGGGCTCATGCCGCTCGGACGGAACGGTGTCGCTGGTGGAACTTATGAGCAGAGCAAGGGAGGGTGCCTTTTTGCAATTCGGCGGACATGCCGAGGCGGGCGGATTTACCGTTTCGTCGGAAGGAATCCATACGCTGGAAAAAGAACTTTCGGATGCCTACCGCGCGATGGAAAAAATCGTCAAAGCGGGAATGGTCGCCGTTGATGATGAACTCTCTCTGGACGATGTAACGTGGGGCACCTATGAGCAGGTGGAAGCATTCGCCCCGTTCGGCATGGAAAACCCGAAACCGGTTTTCCTGTTTAAAAATGCCGAAATCACGGGCGTGAAAAAATTCGGCAAGACGAACGAACACTTGGAACTGGAATTTAGAAATTCCAAAGGAAACAGAATCCCCGCCATCGGCTTTTTCACAGGAGAAAAAGATTTCCCCGAAGTCCTCCTCGGAGCGGGGGAGAAAGTGAATTTGATTGCCACGCTTGAAAAATCAGTGTTCCGAAATTATCCCGAACTGCGCTTGCGGATAGTTGACATTTTGAATTAGATATGATATACTGCACCCAGAATTGAATT
>JBAYGK010000186.1:0-2778 GCA_041666665.1 Minisyncoccota bacterium | reverse complement strand
GGAATTGGAAGTCCGTCTCAATGAGATAAATGCGGCGCTTGAACGGACGGAAAAAGGAGGATACGGAATTTGCCGCGTTTGCCAAGGAGAGATAGAAGACGAACGACTGGAAGCCAACCCCGCCGCGGAAACGTGCAAGGGGCATATTAATAACTAAATTAAAGTATCAGGGAAAAGTATCAGTATCAGGGATAACGACAAACAACGCCGCCGTTCCCGACACAGATACTTATCCCCGACACTCGTCGTGTCGTCCCTGATACTGATACTAATTCCTGATACTTGGTATATGGGTTTTGCAAAATGCTACAGCGCTCAGACCGTTGGTTTGCGCGCTCATATCGTTTGCGTGGAAGCGGACATCGGGAAAGGAATGGCTTCTTTTTCCGTTGTGGGGCTTCCCGACAAATCAGTTGAAGAGTCCAAAGACCGCATTTCCGCGGCGATAAAAAATTCGGGCTTCAAATCGCCGAAAGCGAAAAATCAAAAAATCATAATTTCGCTCACGCCGGCGCACATTAAAAAAGAAGGAACCAATTTTGACCTTGCCATGGCGCTCGGTTATCTTCTTGCGGGCGGAGAAATAAAATTTGACGCATCAAAGAGAATTTTTCTCGGAGAACTTGGATTGAACGGGGAACTGCGCGCCATCCGCGGAGCACTTCCTCTTGTTCAAAAAGCGAAGGAGCGCGGCGCAAAAGAAGTGTTTTTGCCGTTCGGAAACGCCGATGAGGCCTCCATGATTTCCGGAATTACCGTGTACGGCTGTAAAACGCTCGCGGAAGTCATTGAACATCTGGACACGATGAGACCGGAAGAAAACGGTGTGCGCCGCGAAATCTCGGTTCAACAGCCGAAAAAGATGGAGCGCAAGAGAATCGTTCGCGATTACGGTTTTGAAGATGTGCGCGGACAGGAAACGGCAAAGCGCGGTTTGGAAATCGCCGCGGCCGGACGGCATAATGTGCTGATGTTCGGCCCGCCCGGAACGGGAAAAACGATGCTCGCCCGCGCTTTTTCGCAAATTCTCCCCTCCTTGTCTTTTGAAGAAGCGTTGGAAATTACCGGCATTCATTCCATCGCCGGAACGCTCAAAGAATCCGTCATCACCGAACCGCCGTTTCGCGCTCCGCATCATACTTCTTCTTACGTTTCCATTATCGGCGGCGGGGCGTTTCCGAAACCGGGAGAAATTACGCTCGCTCATCGCGGTGTCTTATTTGCCGACGAATTTCCCGAATTTGAAAAACGAGTCCTTGAATCCCTCCGCGAACCGCTTGAAGAAAAAGAGGTGAGCATCTCCCGCGCGAAAGGAACGGAAGTGTTTCCGGCAAATTTCATCTTGGTCGCCGCCATGAACCCCTGTCCGTGCGGTTTTAAAGGAACCCATTCGGCAAGCTCGGGGCAGGCAAGAAAAGAATGTGTCTGTTCTGCCGGAGATATCTATAAATACGAGCGCAAACTTTCGGGGCCGATTATGGATAGAATTGATATCTTTTTGCCCGTCGCCGAAATTGACTACAAAAAACTTTCCGACAAGGTGCCGGAGGGGATGGATACGAGTGAAAATATACGAGAACGTGTGTTGAAAGCGAGAGAAATTCAAACGGCAAGGTTTGCCGATAAAAAGATTAACACTAACTCCGAAATGTCCGCCAAGGACTTGGAAAAATTCGCTCCGCTTGGAGAAAAAGAGAAAAACCTGCTCAATTCCGCCGCGACCAGAATGTCGCTCTCGCCCCGCGCGTATCATCGGATTATTAAACTAGCGCGAACGATTGCCGATTTGGAGGGAAGTGAGAATATACAGGAAAAACATCTATTGGAGGCGTTGGGGTATAGGGAGAAGAAAAATTGATATTGATTATCATTAATAATTGATATTTATAACTTTTCATATAAAACCTATTAAACTAGAATAGTTTTTATAGATTTTTTATGTAAACCTAACAAAGATACTTGACTTTGATAGGTTTATAAACTATACTTCATACTATTATGAACGAGGATAAAATACGTATAGGCGAAGCGGTAAAAATACTGGGTGTAACGGCTCAAACCCTTCGTAACTGGGAAAAGTCGGGGAAACTCTTACCTGAAAGAAGCGCGGGGAAACAACGGTATTATTCACGAGAGACACTTGGCAAGTTCGCCCTTGATATTCAAAAACTGGGATTAACATGGGCAACAAGCGAGATACCCCCGGAACTCCCGAGCGAATACTATTGCGAACATTCAGATCGTTTCACGAGCCGATTATCAAAAATGGGGGAAATTCTCTTGAAAACAGAAAATGTATCGCAAGACCTCGCATCGCTTATCACGCTTATTGTCGGAGAAATCGGGGATAACTCTTTTGCGCACAATATAGGTAATTGGCCGGATGTAACGGGTATTTTTTATGCTTATGATTTCACAAAAAAAATTATTGTTCTTGCCGATAGAGGACGAGGTGTTAAAGCAACTCTTCAACAAGTCAGACCAAACATTGCGACAGATATGGAGGCGCTTACCGTAGCATTTACAGAGGTCATCTCGGGCAGGAATCCTGAAAAAAGAGGTAATGGACTAAAAGTTGTTAGAAGAGTATTGGAATCAAATGAAATCAGCCTCGTTTTTCGTTCCGGTGTAGGACTGGTAAATATTCTCCCTTCTACGTCCAAGAAAATGCAAATTACCATGGCCGATAACAATATTCGCGGAACTTATGCCGTAATATCATTTTAATTTATATGAAAACCATTCAACTTAAAAAATTTGGCAACGTTCTCGTTTCTC
>JBAYGK010000185.1:0-2807 GCA_041666665.1 Minisyncoccota bacterium | reverse complement strand
TTACAATGTTCATAAAGAAACAAGGGGCGATTGATTGATAAAAGGCGACACATACCTTTTATTTTAGCAAATCACCCCTTGTTTTCTTTAGTTTTACGTGTGGAAAAGTGCAGGCACTTCAGGAGGCACGCATATTGACTTATCCAATCATATGGCGTATTATTCCACACGGTAAGAAACATCTTGTTTCTGCTTTTGCTTTTTTTGTTCTTTTTAAGGGGGACGCATGTTTTTCGGTTTATCAGCCGCCGCTTTTGTTAGTATTGTGAGCGCACTCTGTTTCTTTTTTCTCTTTGCCGGAATAGTCGGCAGTTTTTGTTCCGTTTTTTGGCCGAAAAAAATACGGTGGGTATTTTCTTCTTTATGCTTTCTGGCATCCGCGGTCAGCTTTCTCGTTCTCTCGTATTACATGCCCGTATTCGTGTGGGATACCGTTCCGGTAGCGATAGGAGAACTGGTTTTATTTTTTCTCTGTTTAAAAGCCGGATTCTAATCCTTACGTACCGAACAATCCTCTCCGAATTTCGGAGAGGATTTTTAGAATAACAAAACAACAAACAAAAATCCCTTCCGCCAATCGGCGAAAGGGATTTTTGCAAGTGATAGAAATAAAATTTACTTCACCGCTTCCTTGAGGGCTTTCGCCGCGCGGAATTTCGGAACCTTCATTGCGGCGACCTGAATCAATTCTCCCGTTTTCGGATTGCGCGCGGTGCGGGCCTTGCGGGCCTTCACTGCGAAAATTCCGAGTCCGGCGATTGAAACGTCTTCGCCTTTCTTGAGACTTCCGACGATGGTGGAGATAACGTTCTCTACCACATCCTCAGCTTGCTTTTTTGTGCCGCCGAGAACACCGTGTACCGCCTCAATAATATCTTGCTTGTTCATAACTATATTATAGTTACTTATAATGATGTCACTTGATACATTACGATTTTTGTATCAGGTTGATCGACCTAATATTCCTCTATTTATTATATATTATAGGGCTTTTTATGCAATAGAGCCGCGAAATGAAGTTTTGTGATTTGCAAAAGTTCTTTTTTTAAAAATTTCTATTTTTTTCGTCGTTGCCGGACGGGGTTTGTAACCCCGTTCACGATGTTTGATAATAACAATGAACTCTGTAAAATCCAAATGTTCCGAACGGGGGTACAACCCCCGTCCGGCGACAAAAACTAGCCCTTTTCTTTTCAGAAAAGGGCTAGTTTTAAGGGTTTTTTTATCTCGCGTATTCTATCACTCTTGATTCCCGGATAACATTTACCTTGATTTCTCCCGGATATTTGAGCTCGTTTTCTATACGAACCGCCAGTTCGCGGGCGAGTTTTTTCGCGTCCAAATCGCTTACCGCTTCGGGATACACAAAAACCCGAATCTCGCGACCGGCTTGCAGGGCGTAGGCTTTTTCCACACCCTCAAAAGAAGTTGCTATCTTTTCCAATTCCTCAAGCCGTTTAATATAGTTCTCAACGGAGTCGCGTCTTGCGCCGGGACGACCGCCGGAAATGGCGTCCGCGACTTGCACCAAAATGGATTCAACCGTTTCATAAGGATATTCTTCGTGGTGCGCTTCCATCGCTTTGACGATTCTTTCGTCCGCTCCGAATTTCTGCAAAATTCTCCGACCGATATCAACATGCGTTCCTTGAATTTCGTGATCAACCGCCTTTCCGATGTCATGAAGAAGCGCTCCGGCTTTGGCAATCTGAATGTCCGCACCGAGTTCTTGCGCGAGCATTCCCGCAATGTGCGCCATTTCAATGGAGTGCCGCAAAACATTTTGTCCGTAACTCGTTCTGAAATGCAATCGTCCCAAAATGGAAATGATGCGCGGATCAAGATTGAAGACACCGCATTCATATACCGCTTTTTCCCCCTGTTCTTTTATGATTTTGTTTATTTCGTTTTTCGCTTTGTCCACCATCTCTTCTATTTTTACGGGCTGAATGCGTCCGTCGGCTATCAAGTTTTCAAGGGCGACTTTGGCGATATTTCTTCGCACCGGATCAAAAGCGGAAATGGTGATGGATCCCGGCGTATCGTCAACGATAAGTTCCACTCCGGCAACTCTTTCAAAGGCGCGGATATTCCGTCCTTCTTTCCCGATTATTTTTCCTTTGATTTCGTCGGAAGGAATGGTAACGGCCGTGGTCAATACGTCCGAAGCCACGGAATTTCCAAGACGATGTATCGCCGTGGTAAGAATTTCCCGCGCTTTTCTTTCAAGCTTTTCGGCCCCCGTGTGTTCCAGTTTCTGCATGCGGACCAAAATATCTTCTTCGCTCTGTTTTTCCACCTTGAGCAGAAGTTCCTCTTTCGCTTTTTCGGGGGAAAGATTGGAAATGCGCGCAAGATCTTTTTCCACGCCTTTTTTCAATTCTTCCGAATCTTCACGTATCTTTTTGATTTCCACGACTTTTTGCTTCAGAGATTCAACCTCGCGGTCAATATCCTGCTGGCGGCGATCCAACAGTTCTTCTTTTTTTATAAAGCGATCTTCCGTCTTTTGAAAACCCTCTTTTTTTTCTTTTTCTTCTTTTTTCAGTTCTTCAAGCCGTTTGGCCGCTTCTTTTTCCGCATGTGCGGTTATTTTCTGCGCGTCTTCTTTTGCGGACAAAAGCATTTGCTTGATCTGAATTTCCATGGAGCCTTTTTTGCCCAAAGAAACGAGGAGACGCAGATAGTACCCGAAAGCCACGCCCGCAAGGGTGATGGCGACGAGCAATAATATTTGTAATGACATGTTGGGTGTTTCGCCGTACGCAAAAACCCCCTACCAGTTAGGCGTTTCCCTAAAAAATACG
>JBAYGK010000184.1:0-2838 GCA_041666665.1 Minisyncoccota bacterium | reverse complement strand
CACCTTTTCGGGCGGACTCTCCGCGCTTGCCGACATGAACATCGGCTCAAACTCCCGCTGGTATCAAAACGGACAATCCTTCATGACCTCTTCCACCACCGCGGCGGGGAACTTGACGTTCGGTTATCAAACGCCGGGCAACATTAACGCAAGCGGCGGTTTGTATAATTCCTATTTCGGGTATCAGGCGGGGCAGAGCGCGACCTCATCGGTGCGTAATACGGGGCTTGGATATCAGGCGTTAAAGAGTGTGGCAAGCGGTGAGGGTGTGAGCAAAGGAAACGATAACACGGCAATCGGTTATGTTGCTCTTTCCAACAATACTTATGGTTATCAAAATACCGCTATCGGCAGTCGGGCACTCCTCGTCAACACCACGGGCTACCAGAATGTTGCGCTCGGTTTTAATGCTCTCAGTTCAAATACATCAGGCTATAACAATTTCGGTATCGGGCATTATTCTCTTGCCGCCGTTACGACCGGCACCGGTAATGTCGCTATTGGAGTAAGTGCTCTCCGCGCTACAACGGCAAGCAATAATGTCGGCATTGGAGCATCCGCTCTGCAGTCCAATACCAGCGGATATCAAAATACTTCTATCGGTGCCACCGCCTTGTACCTCAACACTACCGGATATAATGTTACCGGAGTCGGCGATCATGCAATGATGTATTCAACGGGAATAAATAATACGGGTTTTGGTCAGTCTGTCGGTATGTGGCTGGATAATAATCTGGCGCAATATCGTATTACGACTGATACGAATATGACGCTCCTCGGGCATAATGCGACGAAAGACAATGCTTCACAGCTTGATAACGGTATCGCGATTGGAGCGGATGCGCGCGTTCTTGCGAGCAATCAGGCGGTGTTTGGAAACGATAATATCACGACGACTCTGCTTAAAGGAAAAGTCGGGATTGGGACGACGACGCCGGCGTGGCTTTTGGACATTGCCACCACTTCGGCGCCTCAGCTCGCCCTCACTGACCCGAATGCCGGCGCGAATCTCAAACATTGGACTTTTCGTTCTTCCGGTGGTTCGCTCTTCTTCGCGACATCAACGGATGCGTATACCACCTCCAGTATCGCCGCGCTCACCATTAATTCAAACGGTTACATCGGCGTAGCCACCACCTCGCCTTGGCGGGCATTCTCGGTAAACGGCGCGGTGGCAATGATAGGATTAAGTGCTTCTCAGGGCAATGCGGTATGTATTGATGCCAACGGAGAAATAACAAATCCCGGCGCGTCGGCATGCACCGGTTCCTCCGAGCGCTTTAAAGAAAAGATTGAAACGCTCGCTCCCGGATTCGCTCTTGATGAATTAAGCAAACTCCGCGTCGTATCCTTTGACTACAAAGAGGGGAATTACAGCGCGGAAGACCAAAAAGGTTCATACGGAATGATTGCCGAAGAAGTGGCTCTGGTTGACGACAAGCTTGTGGACTACGGATACGACCGCCAACCCCTCACTCTTAAATTTGAAAAGTTCATAGGTCTTTTTGTTCAGGCGATACAAGATCTCGTCGCGCGCATAACAGGTTTGGAGGATAAATTCGCGGAACAACAAGCCGAAATAGAAGCGCTTAAAGCGCGAATGAATACTCTGGACGGACAGACCGCCGCGGCAATAACCGGCGAACCGCTTCACTGCGCATCGCCGAAAGTTCTTTCAGACGACGGCAAGTCCTGCATTAATGCGCCCGTCGAAAAAACATTGTCTTGCACTTCGCCCGATGTTCCCAATGCCGATGGTACTTCTTGTGTCGCTCCGGAATTGAAGTGCGCGGATGATGAGGTGCCCACAGACGGCAAATGCGTTAAAACCGCCCCCGTTATTGCGCTCGTCGGCGAGCCCTCCATATCGTGGAGCTTAAATGTTAAGTACGCAGACCCGGGCGCCGTCGCAAAAGATTATTCGGGTGCGGAAATTTCTCCCGTAATAATAAATAGCGCCGCCGTTGATATTGCAACCGCCGGTTCGTATGCCGTTACCTATAACATCACCGATTCTGCGGGACATAAAGCCGCGGAAGTAACAAGAACGGTAATCGTAACGGCTGAATAAAACAACGGCCGCGTTTCCTTCTCGCGAAGGTTCAACGTTTGCGGGGAGATCCGCGTCCGGCGATAAATAAAATTTGAGTTTTCTTTTATTTGTTCTCCGGTTCGCGTAAGTGTATAATAAAAAGATACTCGCAAATTAATAGTTTGATTCCCATGCACAAAGAAACGCAAGAAATTTTTAAAGAACGTACGTACGAAGAAGTACGTATATCGGAAGAAGAGGCGTTAAAACTTATCCCCAAAAAATATTTTCTTGAAAGGGTTATCGTTGGTATTCTTCTCGTCCTTATTTTTTCGGTCCCGATTTTTTTCTTGCCGTGGAACGGTCTTTCTTCCGCTTTCGCAAAAAATATTTTTCTCTCATTCACCGTCATTTCCGCATGTATGCTCACACTGCTTCTATGGTTGAAGCAAGAAACCGTTGTTCTTCCGAAAAGCCCGATTTTTGCGATTCTGTTTTTTCTTTTTGCCGTTTATTCGTTTTCATCATTTATTTCAGGAAGTTTCTCCAATTCTTTCTTCGGAACGGGGGAAGAAATAATCACGTCTTTTGAATTGCTCATTTGCGGTATTTTGCTTTTTTTATGCGCGGTATTTTTCCGAACGAAAGAACGCGTATTTTATGCTTTCACCGCGCTGTTTTTTTCATCAGTCCTTGTTTTTTTGTTCCAGATGTTTCACTTCGTTTTTCCCGATTTGACGGTTTTTGCCGGCATTTCTTCAGACAAAACGGCAAACCTTATCGGAAGATGGAGCGATCTGGGTATT
>JBAYGK010000183.1:0-2861 GCA_041666665.1 Minisyncoccota bacterium | reverse complement strand
GTTAAAAACAGAACTTGGCACGCCGCTTTTTTTGAACGTTTTTTCGGCCGCCTCGCGCGTGCCGAATATTTTTTTGAAATTCGTATCAAAGGCGATGTATGGCAAATCGTGCGCGAATGAAAGAATCGCCGAAGCGGTATATTCGCCGATTCCGGGAAGTTTCATGAGCACGGCTTTATCTTTTGGAAATTCTCCGCCGAAGTCGCGCACGATAATTTTTGCCGTTTTGAGCATGTTCCGTCCGCGATTGTAATATCCGAGCCCCTCATAATACGGCAGAAATTCTTCCCAATTCGTTTTTGCCAATTTTTGAACCGTTGAGTATTTTTTCAAAAAGCGTTCATAAAAAACAATCCCGCGCGACACCTGCGTCTGTTGAAGCATCATTTCGGAAACCCAGACTTCATATGCCGAAAGATTCTCTTTCCGCCAAGGCAAAGAACGTTTATTTTTTGAGTACCAGATTAAGATGTCTTTTGCATATATTTTTGGCATATGAGAAGCACCAAATAACAAATTACAAGTTCCAAATAAAAATCAAATCACAAAAATAAAATTTAAAAATATCAAGCACGAATAAAAAACAAAAAATTATTTGCTTTTTTCTGCTATTGCCGCAAAAATCTTAATCAACTCGTTTGTTTCCTGAATAAACGGCTTCACTCTTTCTGTAAACTCAGGATTTGCTTCAACAATGAGTAAAAGCCAATAGTATGTTTCTTTGGCTTCTTTTCTGGAAATTCGTATACGAAATACAAAATCTTTCTTGGTTTCGGTTTCATTTGCTTCTCTGTAGTTTGCGCCAACCGATGTGCCGGAACGAACACATTGATCAATCAGTTTGAAATTTATTGTATTTTTTGGGAGCGCTTTTAATAAACGAATAATTTGTTTGCTAAACTCAAGAGTTCTTTCTTCCAAATCGTATCGTTTTGAATTTTGTTTTTTTTCCATTGTGATTTATTTGGAGCTTGTAATTTGTTATTTGGTGCTTAAATTTCGTACTTTGCCAGCGGGCATTCCGCATGGGTTTTCGTTCTCGCCGTACAATACTTCCTCCCGTACTCTATCACCCGGTAAGTAAAATCCTTCCATTCTTTTTTCGGCAAAAGATTCATCAAATCTTTTTCTATCTTCTCGGGAGATGCCTCCTTCGTAAGCCCCCACAGCCGTGCAAGCCTCTTTACATGCGTATCAACGGCGATACCTTCAGTTACTCCATATGCGTTTCCGAGCACGACATTCGCCGTTTTTCTCGCCACTCCGGGGATCATAAGCATTTCATCCATGGTTTTGGGAATTCGTCCGCCGAATTGTCCGGAAACCATTTTCGCCGCCGCCAGAATGTTTTTTGTTTTGTTTTTGTAAAAACCGGATTGGTAAATATCTTTTTCAAACTCCTTGGGGTTTGCCTTTGCATAATCCGCAAGGCCCGGATATTTTTTGAAAAGCCGTGGCGTGATTTCATTCACTTTTTTGTCCGTACATTGCGCGGAAAGTTCCACTGCGACAAGAAGTTCCCAGTTGTTGCCGTATTGAAGCGCCATTTTTGCGTCCGGAAAAAGTTTTTTAAGTCCCTTCGCAATGCGCGTTGCTTTGTTTTGTTTTTTCATATAGGAAATAATAGCAGTTTCCGGCGATGATGAATAGACGCCGCCTGCGAACGGTTCCCCGCTTGCAATCCGGTAAACTCTTTACAAGTATATTGAAATATGCTATAATAAGAGTCACTTTGGTTCCTTCACAAAACCGACAACAAAGGAGTACGAAATGTCAATAATTCCGGAAATTATAAAAGACAGATTCGCAAAAAGAGAACTTTTAATGGTTCCGTTTGATTCTGAAATGACGCCGATCTGTTCAACCCCCGGGGAAATTCAGCAAATAGAGCGCATCCTTCTGCTGGATGAAAACGGCGGAAGAATTACCACCCTGCTCCACGGAGAAACCGTCAGCGATGCATTAAAGCTGTTGGGCGAAAATGCAAAAGATGTGGCGTATGTTCTTTCTCTTGAAAGCGGGTTCTTATCTCCCCTTCTGCACGCCTGATCATCAAAGCAAAAGCCGTCCCTGCAAATCGGGACGGCTTTATTGTTTACGGAGCGGAGGATGTGGAAGTCGCCGTACCGCCCGGAAGAGCGCATCCTGTTTTTTGGGAAAGTTCATTCATTTCCACCAGCCCGGAAAGTTTGGAACCATCCTTGAATATCCACGTCGGATAACCGGTGATTTTTTTGTCTTTGCAAATTTGCGTCTGCCCTTTCATATCCGCGGTAGAGCATTCAACATACGGCAAAAGACGCGCCGAATCTCCAAACGCTTTTTTTTGCTCTTGGCAATGAGAGCACCAAAATGCCCCGTAAAAAACCGCCTCGCTGTCTTTCAAACACTGCGCAAACACGTCGTATCGGCCGGCGGCAATTCCTTTCGGCGATTCCTTATTGATTGTTTTCACGGCAAAAAGCAATCCCCCGCCGGCACAACAACAACCAATGTCCATAAAAATATTTTCATACTTCATATTCTACCCTTTCTCCCGATAAAAATCAAAAGAGATACGCACCTGAATCCGAAAACCATATTTTGCGGCACAAAAAACTTATTCGTCAGATTCAAGGATACACCTATTGACACGAGAAACACATTATAGTATACTTGACAACATCAAATAAAAGGTTGCATGAAGGATCGTAGTCGAAGTTATTGTGCAATACTGTGTTTGTGTTTTAATCACTATATTCACGCTCAAGATGCAACAAGGAACAATCGTTCGTATCACTGATCGCGGCTTTGGTTTCATCGCTCGCGAAGGCGGAGAGAAAGATATCTTCTTTCACTCAAACGAACTTGAGAACGTCCAG
>JBAYGK010000182.1:0-2866 GCA_041666665.1 Minisyncoccota bacterium | reverse complement strand
AACTTTATCTCTAAAAACAGATTTAAGTTGTCATTCCCGCGCAGGCGGGAATCCAAACCGTCGCTTAACTACGTGGATCCCCGCATGCGCGAGGATGACGGACGAGGAGTTTTTGGATTCACGTGGTGTATTATTGACAATAACTAAACCCCGCGATATAATGGAAACAACATGAAAAAAACAAAACAGGCACACAATCCAATGCATCTTCGGTTTGCCGTGCTTTCGGTGGATGTCGCGCTTTTTACCATGCGCGATCATCGTCTCTTCGTCCGGCTCATCGCCGTCAATCGTCCTCCGTATTTTGTGAACGGAAAAGGTTTGCCGGGCGGTCTCGTTGATCCGAAAGAAACGGCCGAGGAAGCGGTAAAAAGGCATATTGAGGCAAAGGCGTTGATTGATCCGGAAAAAACTTATCTTGAACAGCTCTATACATTCAGCGGAATTGATCGCGATCCGCGCGGTCGCGTGGTTGCCGTGGCGTACACGGCGCTCGTGCCGTGGGAAAAATTATCGGCAACAGAGCGGGGTGATACCGATTCCGCGTTCTGGGTTCCCGTCGGCGAGGCGCGCGAACTTGCCTACGACCATGATGAAATATTGGGCATGGCGGAAAATCGCCTGCAATCGCGCATAGCGTACACCACCCTCATAAGCAAGCTTTTGCCGAAAGAATTTACCCTGACGGAAATGGAACAAACATACGAAAGCATTTTGCACGCGAATCTTGATAAAAGAAATTTCAGAAAAAAAATTCTCAAACTCAACATCATAAAATCAATCGGTCGCAAGCGCGCGGACGGAGCTTTTCGTCCCGCGGAATTGTATCGTTTTGCGGAAAACAAAGTGAAAGAAATAGAGATACTGTGAAAAGAAAACAACGTTAGGCGGTGCGATTTTAAAAAAAAGCGCTCCGCATGGGTATGCAGAGCGCTTGTTGCTACTATATATAGTATACGTCTTAACCTTTCTTGTATTTTCTTTTTAATAAATATGCCAAGATCGGAGGAGTGCAGAGGGTGGTCAGTATGACCATGATTACCACGATGGAATATATTTCATCGGTAATTATACCCATTGATTTTCCCATTACGGCAAAGATAAGCCCGACTTCTCCGCGCGGAACCATGCCAACGCCGACGATCCATTTATCAACCTTGCCGGCAACGAGTCCCGACGCCATTTTACCGACAAAAGCCGCGACGGTGATTGCCAAGGCGATTAAAAGTACGGGAAGGTCAAACATCGTTTCAAGACGTACGTTCATGCCGATGAGAACAAAAAATATCGGCACGGTAAGCCATCCCACGGGGCGGATCAAATCTTCCACATGGGAATCGGAGTACTGTTTAACTGTTGCCAATATTTTTTCCTTTGAGCTTTCGTCCAATCCGGCGATGATTTCTTTAACGTCATTCACCACGGGCGGATCTTTAAAAGCAGAAAAATAGGATGGAACCAAAATCAAACCGGCGGCAAATCCTCCCACGATGGGAGCTAAACCGATTTGTTGCGCCAAAAAGGCAAGTACCAGGCAAAAGCAAATGGCCATGGTGAATTTCATATCTTGTCCGGGGTGCATTTTGGATAAATGTTTTCCCATGAAAGGTGCCAGCAATTGTCCGACAATAATTGAACCCACCAAAAATAAAGTGGCTTCGGCGGTAATCCAACCGACGGAGGCGATACTTACGCTTCCGACTTGTGCAATGGCGGTTACGACGGCAAGAATAATCAAACCTATCACGTCATCAATTACCGCCGCACCCAAAATAATTTGCGCTTCGGGCGTATCCAATTTTTTCAAATCTTGAAACATCCGAGCGGGAATACTGACCGAGGTTGCGGTTAATGTCGCTCCCAAAAACAAATAGGTGCCAAATGAAAGCCCCGGTAAAAGCAATGGCGCAACGATACAGGTACAGAGCGCAAAAGGAGCGACTACTCCCACACAGGCGACTAAGAAAGCGCGTACGCCGACTTGTTTCATTTTTTGGATGGTTGATTCCAATCCAACTTGGAAAAGCAAAATAGCCACTCCGAATTGAGCGAGCCATGCAATATTCGGATCAAGCTTTATTGGTTCAAAAACGGTAAGACCCAGCAAGACCGCGTTACCCAGAATAACGCCGATAATCAACTCTCCCAATACGGATGACTGACCCATTTTTTCCGCCAAACTGCCGAAAATCTTCGCCGCCATGAGTATGACGGCAATCCACAGCAAAGAGATCGCGAAGGTGTCCGCCGCGCCGGCCGCCTCTGACGCCCAAACGGCGGTAGGGAATATGGCCAACATCAAGCTAAGCATGACAGGGATTTTTTTCATTCTTCCTCCTTTGGAAGGTTCATGTAAAAGATCAAGATATCACTTACTGTTTTCTACCTTATTTACCCGCTAATGTCAACTGTCGGCAATACTAATGATGATTTTTCCGCTTCGTTGGGCGGTTTTTCGGGGTGATTTTTCGCCATTCACCTTATCGTTTCTATTACCGATTCAAAAGCGGACCTCCGCCACCGAGTCAATCTTGGACAGTGAAAATGTCCGCGGGCCGTGGAGTATGGGAATAAAAGTTGATGTGGAAAAACTTCCGCAAATCCCGTTCACCGCTGAAAAACCGGCGCAAGCGAAAGAATGCGGCCTATACTTCAAATATCAAATGCATGACGATGCCATGATTGCATCGTAAGAAAGTTGTTTGATTTTTGGGCGGGTGTATAATAATGCAATAATCCCTAAAAAATAAAAAAAATAAATCCATGAAGTTTTTAAATTGGTTCGTGTGGTTTTTTATATTTTGTTTGGTGGTCGGTTCTTCCTATGGACAGAACGGCGGATTGGCCGTTATCGCCGTTTTTGTTT
>JBAYGK010000181.1:0-2938 GCA_041666665.1 Minisyncoccota bacterium | reverse complement strand
TTCTTTGTATTATATATGGCAGACGACTTTTTCTTTTACAAGCGAGGTATTCCCCGTGCACGATCATGAGTATGAACACTGTCATCACCACCCGCCCGTTCCCTTTTCTCCGCCCGTACAAAACGCAAAAAAACAGGAACTGCGCCTGTACACCTTTATTTTTGTGATTACTCTTTTTGCGGGACTCTTGGAAATAGCCAGCGGATATTTCAAATCGGGAGCCGTTTCTTTGCTTGGAGATGGCACACACGGAATTTCCGATGGTTTCAACTATGGAATGCTCGCGTTTGTTCTGATAAAAATCATGAACCATCCGGAACAAGAACTTTATTGGACAAAAAAGGGCGTTTGGATTTCATTCTGGCTTCTTGCCCTCGGCGATTTTTTTGTTTTTTGGCAGGCGATAGAGCGTTTTCTCTCTCCGCACGAAGTGCTTGGCTGGTGGACGTTTTACACAACGGCGTTCTGCCTTCTTATCAACGCATTCGTCGTTTGGGTGATGTATCGGCTTCCGGAAAAAGAGCACAATATCCGGCACGACTCCGTACTTTTTCACGCTCTTTCGGATGCGTGGGTATCGGTCGGAGTGCTTATTTCCTCGGTAATCATCATCAACACGGGCTGGTATTCCGCCGACTGGATCATGGCGTTTGTCATCGCTTTCTATCTTTTGTTTCTGCTGTACAAACTGCTGGAACGAATTCGGAAAGAAGACTGGAGAATCGGACACGTCCACGAGCACGACCATGAAGAAGAAGGTGAGGAGAAACACGAACACCGCCACAGCGAATAAGTGAAAATCAAAATCGCCCCGATGCATTCGGGGCGATTGTTTTTTATTGATTTGTTTCTTGTTTTTTATGGCGATTCAATACGGGGAAAATATACATATATAAACCCGTAATCATCATGAGAACCAAAACGACTGTGAAATAAATGCTCAGTTTGTTGTGCACATAGCGAACGAGCCCCAAATCAAGACCAAAAAAAGAAACGGAATACTCAAGCATCGTTCCGGTACCGGCCATAATCAAAATCATGGCGGTTATGACAAGCACCAAAACCCGATGAACTTTTTTTGAATATAAATATAATTTAGTCATTGTAATAAAATAAATCGGGCAGTTCGGTTTCATGTTTTTGTAAGATTTGATTTTTGTGATTGAGTAAATTTTGAGACGTAGCGAGCTACGGTGAAAGATTTGCGATTGAATAAAAATCAAAGATTGCAAAAAGATGGAAGCGAAATGTCCGATTTATTTTATTACAATGCCTCAATCATCTTCGTATTCATTTTCACTTTCTCCTCCGTTTAATGAAGCGGGTGCGGTTGACGCTTTTTGTAAAAGAGCTTCGGCTTGCGCTCCGCTCATACTGTCATTCACGTTGCCGATGTAATATGACGCGAGAATATCACTCGCATTTTGCGAATGGCTTCCCTTTCCGCCTTTGGTCTCAAAAGCAACCGTCCCGTCCTTCCCGCAAAATGCAGTAATCGCCTGCGCGCCGCCGGGATGTGCGGAGGCATAACTCCCGACGGAATACACCTTGCCCGACACAATCATCCAACAATCGGAAACCGTATTGTGTTTGGCGATTTCTTGCAAAGTAAGCCGTATTGATGCCAAACCCGATTTCACTTTATTTGCAAGAACGGCGGAAGAGCCGGACGATGTCGGCGATAATGAAGCCGAATTGGGATTATATTCCGTTTGCGCCGTGTATTGAACACCATAAAAAACCGTTGCGCCGATGACGGCAAGAACTCCGATTATTCCGATAACGAGTTCCTTCTTCATGGTGACAGTATAGCATTATTTGTTAACGCCAAAAAGCATTTGCCGATAATATTTTCTAATCCATAAAAAATACCCCCGGCCGTTTATTGTACGGACGGGGGTTTGAATATTCTCTTATGAGGAAACTTTTATTTTATCCGCGTGGTTGGCGGAACCGAAGCGTTCAAAACGTATAACGCACACGGCGGACATCGCATCAATCGCGGGTTTCAAAAATTTCCGCGGGTCAAATTCAGCCGGGTGAGTCGCGAAATATTTCCGAATGGCGCCCGTTGCGGCAAGCCGAAGGTCGGTGTCAACGTTCACTTTCCGAACGCCGTGTTTGATTCCTTCAACAATCTCATCCAGAGGAACGCCGTATGTTTCGGGAATTTCGCCGCCGTATTGATTGATGATGGCGACTAATTCTTGCGGAACGGAACTTGAGCCGTGCATCACGAGATGCGTATTCGGAATCAATTTATGGATTTCGGCAACACGGTCAATGCGAAGCACTTTTCCCGTCGGCGGCCGTTTAAACTTGTACGCGCCGTGGCTTGAACCGAAAGCGATGGCGAGAGCGTCAACTCCGGTGGCGAGAACGAAATTTTTTGCGTCTTCGGGGTCGGTAAGAAGCTGAGCTGATTTGAGCTCCCCTTCCGCACCTACGCCGTCTTCCTTTCCTGCCGTGAGCGTCTCAAGAGACCCGAGACAGCCGATTTCCCCTTCAACGGAAATACCCTTCGCGTGCGCCGCACGAACAACTTCCAGCGTAACGCCGACGTTGTAGTCATAAGAAGAAGGAGTTTTTTGGTCGGAAAGCAACGAGCCGTCCATCATCACCGACGAGAAACCGTCGTTGATGGCGGAAAAACATGTTTCCGGAGATGCCCCGTGGTCAAGATGCACCACAGTGGGAATATGCGGCCATTCTTTGAGAGCGGCAGTCATCAGTGCCCGAAGGAAAGGACCGCGCGCATACTTGCGAGCGCCGGCCGATGCGGATATGATAACGGGCGAATTCGTTTTGTCCGCCGCTTCCATAATCGCCACGACTTGTTCCATGTTGTTCACATTGAAAGCGGGAATGCCGTAGCCGTTCTCCGCCGCATGATCCAATACCAGTTTAAGATTCACTAACATAATTATTTTTCTCCCAT
>JBAYGK010000180.1:0-2965 GCA_041666665.1 Minisyncoccota bacterium | reverse complement strand
CCACGGATTTACCGTCACCAAAAAAGGAACAAGCGATGCGCCGTACTTTGTGATGGCGAAAGATATTTTGGCGAATACGCTGACGGTATCGCACAAAGAAAAAGGAAGTCTAAAAGGAAAAGGCGAACGGTTGCTCACGCTTGAAAATGTAAATTGGACAGCGGGAACTTCGCCCGACCCGGAAAAAACATATTCCGCAAGAGTTCGTTATCGCGGAGAACTTTTTCCGTGCAAAATCCTCGCAACAAACAATGAAACGAAAGTTGAATTTTTGGACGAGCAAGAACCGGTCGCGCCCGGCCAATCGGTTGTCGTCTATGACGGCGAAGAATGTCTCGGCGGCGGAATTCTGCAAGGGTAGTTCTTGTTACAAGGACTAATCTTGTTTCTAATTCTTTTTTGACAAAAATTTGGTTTGTTGGTAGTATCTATTACGGCGAACGATTATTTGGAGAGGAGAAAAATAATGTTGCTTGAACAATTACCCTTGGTAAGAAAAATCCCCGAGAACCGTCTTGTTTTTTACATGCTGGTGGAAATTATTGACCCGGAAACGAAAGAAACAAAGACATTCATTCGTACATTTCGTGAGGCGGCGCATGAATATGACTGGTTCGGAGAAGAAGGTCTTCCTCCGACGAAAGAATTTGATTTGAATCCGCGCGTGGTCGGACAGATGGCTCTTTATCCCGACAAAAAATACATTGAAATAACGGCGGTGCTTCTTTCGTTTGGCATGACAAAAAGCTCCGCACTGGAAGAAGTTGGATCCATACTGAAAACAGCGTATCCGGAATGCCGGGTTATCGCTCGCTAACACAAAGGCCGTCGCAAAGACGGCCTTTTTTGCCGCCCTCGTGCTTTTTTGTTCTTTTTTGGTATAATGATTCTACATTATAAGAGGTATTAAACATTACCTGTATGAAACAAGAAATTATCGGGGCCATTTTGGTTGTTGTCATTTTTTTGGGTTCGGTCTGGTACTTTTCCGATCATTCCGTACAAAGCGGAAATTCAAGAGTTACCGAATCGGGTTTAAAAATTGAAGATATCATCGTCGGAACCGGCGCGTCAGCCGTTGCCGGAAAAAAAGTTTTTGTACATTATATCGGAACTCTTACCGACGGTACGAAGTTTGACGCAAGCCGCGATCGCGGAGACGTTCCTTTTTCTTTTACTCTCGGCGAAGGGGAAGTCATCAAAGGCTGGGATGAAGGCGTTTCGGGGATGAAAGTCGGCGGAAAAAGAAACCTCACCATTCCTCCCGAACTTGGATACGGCGAGAGGAATGTCGGCGTTATTCCCCCCGGATCAACGCTGATATTTGAAGTGGAATTGTTGAAAGCGGAATAATAAAGAAACCTTGCATTTTTTGAAGACAAGAAAAATATGAAAAGAATTACATTGATTTTTTTGTCGCTTGTTCTGGTCATATTTTTTGTCGTGTCCGGAAAAAGTTTTATTGAGAAGGCAATCACCGAAAGATTGACCGCGCCCCGAAAAACGGAAAAAACGCAAGAGATCGCTACAAGTTCTTCGTCCTCAAAAAATTCCATACCAACCGCCTCCGATGGTATCGTTCCGAAGAAAAAAGCGGAGATTGCGGTAACCCCAAAAACCTCCTCTCTTCCGGCAAAAAATCCCATTCCGTCCGCCGAAGTATCAAAGATCGTGCAAACGGCAACCGAACCGCTTGTTTCTTTTGCCGCTGATGCGCAAGAGGCCGGGGCGCTCAAAAGCTCGGAAGTGATACGGTGGACGAACTATAACCGTACGCAAAATAATTTGCCTCCTCTCGCCAGAAATTCACAGCTTGATTCGGCGGCGATCATAAAAGTTCATGATATGTTTGAACGACAGTATTTTGAACACGTGTCCCCAACCGGAAAAGGCGCGGCGGATATTGTTGCCGGCGTCGGATATAATTATTTGTGGGTTGGAGAGAATCTCGCGCTCGGCATTTTTGAAAACGAAAGAGATCTTGTTGACGCATGGATGGGAAGTCCCGGGCATCGTGCCAATATTCTGAATTCGCACTATGAAGAAATAGGCGTAGCCGTTGACGAAGGGCAATTTGAAGGAAGACACGTGTGGCTTGCCGTGCAAGAATTCGGCAAACCGGCATCTTCTTGTCCCGCTCCCGATACCGCCCTCAAATTGGAAATTGAACAAAATCAAATCAGCATCGCTTCTTCCACCGTGCGGGCGAATATTCTTGTCGCCGAAATTCAGGAGCTTGAACACGGAGGCAACAAGGAGCTATATAATCAAAAGGCGGGGGAGTATAATGCGCTGGTTGAAATTCTCAACTCACTCATAATTCATACGCGCGCCCTTGTGGAGACATACAATAATGAAGTGGCGAGTTATAACGCGTGCATAGGGACGTAGATGATTACGGGTTGCCGATTACGGATTACCGATTACTGATTATTGATTTCCTCCCGCGGGGGATTCGCCATCGGGCGAATGGAATACGGGCACGCACCGACACACAAAAAAGAGGAATAAAAGCTCCTTTTTTTGTTTGATTTGGAATCATAACCGCCCTCTTCTTTTTTTTACCGCATCAAAACTTGCGGTTTTTTTCTTTTTCACCTGTGGATAACTTTATTCTTTTTTTTTATACTTAAAAATCCTTTATTTTCCAGCCTTATTTCATGGAAGGTTGTGGAGAGAAAGGTTTGCATTTTAGCATAAAGTGGTATAAAGTATAATCAAGTGGTAAGAAGTGGAATGTCTACCATTTATGGTATTGGCACTGAAAGTTAGGAATAAAGCATCGGCAATTCCTATCTTTCGTTTGTCTGTGAAGACAGACAAGGGTAATTAAAGTTTTTCCCGCTCGCGGGCGGGAAAATCTAACACCTGAATTTATGTTATTGGGAGAATACACACACACGCTTGATCCGAAAAAACGGCTTTCATTACCTTCAAAATTCCGCCAAGAGGTTGGAAAGAAGGT
>JBAYGK010000179.1:0-3018 GCA_041666665.1 Minisyncoccota bacterium | reverse complement strand
TCTCATAGACGCCGGTCTCCGTACCGGAAATGCGGCGATTCAAAAAAGGTGCGCCGCCTTAATCTTGGACATTTCAAAAGAAGAAGCGATTCCGATTCAAGAAAAAATAGCGGAAATCATTGAGGAAGGCTTTGCGAACGGCAGGGCGGAAGATATGGAAGAATATGCCCTTATGATTCGTTATGCCGACAAAGACAAAAAAGCTTTTCTCATACGCCTCGGGCTTTCCGTTGCCGATGAAAAAACGCGGAGAAGATGTCTGTCAATGATTCCTCAAGTTTCGGAAAACGACAAAAAGGAACTTCTCAAGACCGCCAAAGAGAAATTGGGCGATGCCCTTGTGGAACCTCCTCTGTATGCGGGAGGCGCGATTTCCGGAGAAACTTTCTCCCGGAAAAAGTTTGAAAAAACCGGTTTTGAAACCACGCTTATCGGCGGAGAGTTAAAAGGCAAAACGATATTGAGGCAGATGACCCCCGAACAATTCACAGTCTGGCAAGAGCTCTACGAAAATCACGATCTTTGGAAAAAGGCCGGATTTGATTATGTTCCGATAGAACCGATCCAATCATTCAAAGTTAACAAAAACGGAATGCTTGATGTCGCGAGCGGGGCTCTTGATCTGTCGTTTGAATCATGGAGAAATCTTTCGGGGGATTTTTCGGAGGAATTGGATAAGGATCGGAAAGCTCTATTGAAGGTTCTGATTGATAATGCGTTCATGCACGGACACCAGCATGGCAACAATTTTTGCCTCAGATTTTGGAGGGACGAGAATGGTCATGTTGATTTCGCCAAAAAACCGCGCCTGTACCTGATAGACTTTGACCAAGCGGAATCTTTTCAAGAATAAACATTGCAATTTCAATAAAAAATAATGAACAATATGGAAACATCAAAAAAAGAAAACGAAGAAGCGAAGGCTCTTTTGCCCGAACAAGTGAAGATGTACGAAATTTTCGGGCAGGACGACATCACGGAGCATTCTTTTCTGCGATACCAAAAAGACAAAAAAAACGCCGAAGAAATCATAGATCGCCAAATCAAAAATTCCGCTTCTTATTACCGCCGAAAAATTGAAAATGCTTCATCGGATGATGAAAAAATTCAGCTTATGGAAGCCGGTCTCCGCGGCAATAACGCGGAAACGGCGAAAGAATGCGCGCGAATGATAAAAGATATTCCGGAAGACAAAAGGGCTTCGCTCATACTGATCGGGCTCCAAAATGAAAATAAAGAAGTGGAAAAGGAAAGCGCGCAAATGATCCGATACGTTCCCGAGAAAAATAAAATTCCGCTTCAAGAAAAAATCGCTTCAATCATACGGGTTTGCTTTGAGAACGGCAGTGATGAGAATCAAAAAACATGCGCGCGGATGATCCAGTATGCTCCAGACGACGAAAAATCCCCGCTCATCACGGCAGGGCTCAGCGCAAACGATGCGAGGGTAGCTGAAATAACCGCGAGCATGATAGAGTATGCTCCAAGCAAAGAGATGTCCGCGCTTATCAAAATCGGACTTTGCCACCGGGACACCAGAGTGGCGGAAGAAAGCGCGCGGATGATAAAATACGCCCCCGACAGCGAAAAAACGCCGCTCATAACTTTTGCGTTGCCGAAGGAAAACCCGCAAGTGGAAGCCGTCCGCGCAAGAATGGTGGAGCCGTCTCCAAAAGGAGAGAGGGCGTCGCTCATAGAAAACGGCATGAAAAACAACAATCCGGATATCAAAAAGGACTATGCGAGCGTGATTTGGTGCGCCGCGGAACAAGAAAGAACTCCTCTTCGTGAAAAAGTATCCGAAATGATTGGAAATAATTTTGAGGACGGCAAAGCGGAAGATCAACAAAAATATGCAAAGATGATCATATACGCATCGGAAGAAAAACGGGGACAACTGGAAGAACAACTCATTTCGGTCATAAGCGCCGGTTTTGCAAAAGGCGTTCCCGAAGACCAAAAATCATATGCGGAAATGATTTGGTATGTTCCGAAAAATAAGAGGGCGCCTCTCTTAACGATGGGATTATCTTCGGGAAACGAAGAAGCGATGCTTGAGTGTACATCAATAATGGAACATATTTCGGAAGACGATGCGACCCCCCTCGTAAGAATGGGTATGGAAAGCGGAAATGCGAAAGTGGCGAACGGGTGTGCCCGGTTAATTTGGCACGCCAAAAAGACGGAGAGAACCTCGCTTATAAAAATCGGTTTTTCAACAAACGATGCGGAAGTTCAAAAAACGTGCGTATCCATGATTCCGCATGTTTTAGAAGATGACAGAGATTCGCTTCGGGAATTATTGGTTCCGATCATAGAAACCGGTCTCAAAAACGACGATCCGGACGCGGGCAAAGAATACGCGCGATTGATTGAGTATGTATCCGAAGATAAAATGGGCTCGCTCATAAAAATCGGGCTCGGAAGCAATAATGCGGATATTCAAAAAATATGCGCGAGCATGATCCACCTTGCTTCAAAAAACGAGAAGAAAGAACTTTTTGAAATGGCAAAGGAGAAATTGGGCGATACTCTCGCGGAACCGGCGCTCTATAAAAAAGGAGAAGTATCCGGCGAACATTTCTCACGGAAAAAATTTGAGAAAACCGACGCCGAACTCACCTTGATCGGCGGCGCGCTCAAAGGAAAAACGGTCATACGGCACATGGATATTGAACCGTTTTTGGTTTGGCAAAAACTCTATGAGAATTTTGAACTTTGGAAAAAAGAAGGATTTGATTATGTTCCGATAGAACCGATCCAGTCATTTAAAATAAACAAAGACGGCATGGTTGACGCGTATAGCGGCGTGCTTGATTTGTCTCTTGAATATTGGCAATACATGGCCGGGGACTTTGAACCGGAACTGCTGAAAACCCGGGAAAAAATATTAAAAATTTTGGAAGACAACGGCTTTTATTACGATGATCCCCATGAAAACAATTTTTGCCTCAGATTCAAAAGAGACGAAAATGGCCATGTGGACTTTTCCCAAAAACCGCGCATCTATTTGATTGA
>JBAYGK010000178.1:0-3033 GCA_041666665.1 Minisyncoccota bacterium | reverse complement strand
TAAACGAAAAAAAACAATCTTTTTTTGAAAAATTAACCGGGGTGGTTCGCGAAGACGATGAATCTCCGATTCCGGCGTTTCGCGATTTTACCGTAAATCCTCCCGACCTTTCACCGCGCCCGGAGGAAGAAGGGTTGAACGAAGACACGGGCGAAGGACAACTCGCGGTGGATATTTATCAGACGGATACGAATATTTACATACAAGCGATACCGGCGGGGGTAAGTTCCGACGACCTTAATATTTCCATCACCTCCGACACGGTTACCATAAGCGGCAAAAGAGAAGGGCCTCAAGTCGTCATGCCCGAAAACTATCTCGTGCGGGAATTATATTGGGGCGTTTTTTCCAGAACTATCGTCCTTCCGGAAGAAGTGGAACCGTCCGAAGCCGATGCCATTGAAAAACACGGTCTTCTCATCATCCGTCTCCCAAAAATAGACAAAGTGAAAAAGCACCGGATAAAAGTGAAATCGCTGTAGAACGATGAATCGTGATTTTTATGAATGCAAAAAAACCGACCCGCAAAGGTCGGTTTTTTCATCCGGTTACTTCTTAATCACCCCTTCCAATTTATTCAGAACACCGAGCAGAAGCTCCGCATCCGATGGGGCAAGCCCGCATTTTTGAGACCTGCCGAATTGATTGAATATGCCATTTATACCGTTGATGTCGGTTTTGCCGACACCGTCTTTCACTAAAAGATTCATGGCGTTCTTTTCGGATTGCATTCCGGCGAATATGTCGGTTTTCTTCGTTCCGCATGAGAACATTTGAATCATCCGCTTCTCGCTTTGAATCAGCGCCAGTGCCGGTTTTTTGAGATTTTTAGCAAGAAGTTTTTCAACGATGTTCATTTCCGAAAGAAGTATCTGCCGGAGCGTTTTTGGCATGCTTACGGAAGATGCGAGAGAGCGGAACAGAGAAATCAAATCTTTGGCATTCGCGTCTGTTTGAATGACGGAGGGGGTGGTGGTTCCCGTTATCTGGTAGAAATCGGCAACGCCGGGAAGAATGGTTTGGCTGGTTGTTGCCGAGGTAAAGATGCCGGTCGCGGGATCAATGGTGCGAGCATACAGTTCGTACTTGTCTGTTTTGTCGGGAACCTGCGAGGCGATGTCGGGGTTTGCGTCAAAAAACGCTTGGGTGTCATGAGCGGAAACGTAATAGCGGACCGTTTCGGTTGACGGGACGAAGATCCATTCGTGCATGTTATCCAAGTCGCCGGAAACGATTGAATTCGCTATTTGATTTTCGTACCGACCGGTTTGGTAATTCATGCCGATGTGGCGGCCGTCTTGGGTGATGGCGTGGAGGTCGGTGTCGGGGTTTATTGAGGATATCTCTTCGGAGGGGATCATGCCATAAAATGTGTCTATGTAATAATACAAGCGATGCCAAAAGAGTAAAGTTATGAGAATTTCAACCGATATAAAACCAAATATGAAATATCGGAGCAGTTGTTTCCTTCGTTGCTCATCGCGAATACAGTAAAATATCGTAAGGAAGATAAGAAAAATAAAAAGAGAACAAACAGATACAAGGTATACCAACACAGGAAACGACCGTGGCTCAAAGTTAAAAGGAACACCCATAAACTGAAACCCAATACCTACATAACGAGGCAACTCTGGACCGTCAACCGTCGGGATCATAGACCCTTGGAATAATCTGTTCAGTTGTCCAAATAAAGGACTGGTTCCTTCCGGGCGTATGATAACGCCAATCAAGCGTTGAAATACAAAAGAGGGAGATGTGTATGATACGTCCAAACCAACCGAATATTTTTTCGGGGTTGATGTCAAATCTTCGTTGTCGCCGTTTTTCGTAAAACGAAGCAGATTATCATAATCGGAATAAGATTCGCCGTTATAGGAAAGGACTCCGTTCGGAGGAATTGAAATGTTTCGCGGAAGATACTTCATATTGCCGGTGGTCTGATTATATCCGTAGGTATCCGAACCGCGGGTATCAACATAATACAACACAAGGGCTTTATCTTTTGGAAGAAGCGTATCCCACCGCGCAAGGTTTTTATCTCTTGCTTCCGCTATGTAATAGGAATTTTTTGCCAGACCGGTATTATAACGAAACACCCCGGAATTTGCCGGTTGCGTTTCAAGCGCGTTGATCGTAAAAATGCCGTAATCGCTGCCGGCAAAATAATTATCATACTGAAGCCAGCCGAGAAACTCTTTGATGTATGAACTCATATGGGTGGGATTGTTCTTGAAAGAGCCGACAGCCCCTCTTCCCATCATGTCCCACGCCCCGATACTGTCGCTTACTTGATTATAGTCTGTTTTATACATATCGGGGGTTACTGTATGTTCAGAAGTAAGAACAGTACCCAACACATGTCCGAGCTCATGCGTTAATGGCCCTATTTCCTCAAATTCTCCGACGATGAAAGCGTAGGGAGGCGCAGAAATTGGTTGACGGTTCGGTGCCCATGTTTGAGAACGTAATAAATATCCCGATTCATCCTCTTTTGCATATGAATACCCTGCGTGTACCACCGTCAGCGCATCATAATTTCCCTCTATGAGAGGTTGTGGTGCAAGATAGGCATCACGCACGAATTGTTTTTCATTTTTTTGCAAATCTATTGGGTAAACATAGTCAACATAAGGACTATTGGTGCGATACCAACTCCCATCATTATCAAATACATCAAATTCAACATTCACCGCCCCGTAAGAATTTTCCCGGTAATAATCCCGCACGCAATTCGTAAGGTCTTGAAAATACTCCCGCGTATGCCCCGCATAGGTTTTGGTAATCCTATTCCCTTCCGAATCGCAGAATTGTTTTGTGAAAGAACCGGCGGAATGGAAAGTATCCGACATCTCCGCCAGCACCACCGCCACCTTCACCGTTTTCCCTTTCCATCCGTCTTTGGTTGTCCATGGGAAGTTGTCTTGGTTGCCGCTTTCCACCCCACTGGGACCGGGAATCGCATACGGCGCATCGCAGAAACCGTCATTGTCCGCATCATTACAACCTTCCTCCGGCGTGTCATAATCGCTCCAG
>JBAYGK010000177.1:0-3073 GCA_041666665.1 Minisyncoccota bacterium | reverse complement strand
GGGGGAGAAAGTGAATTTGATTGCCACGCTTGAAAAATCAGTGTTCCGAAATTATCCCGAACTGCGCTTGCGGATAGTTGACATTTTGAATTAGATATGATATACTGCACCCAGAATTGAATTCTTTTTTATGATAACTCCCGAGGAGGAGAAAATGAAAAAAAGTATTGTTGAGTTTATTGCCCATATTATTCTTTCAGTGGTCTTGTTTATCGGATATGTCTACCTGCTACACTATGTTTCAGGATGGATATTAGTCATATTGTTGTTTGGAGGTCTATTCGTATTCTCCTTCTATTCATCGTTGAGCGGGTGGGCTGATTGATTGCAACGGGCGGCACAAAGTGCCGCCTTTTCCATTTCTCATTTTCTGAAAAATTTGTTAGCATTACCCGTATGGAAAATCAAAACATCATTTCTATTTTTACCGACGGTTCTTCGCTTGGCAATCCGGGGCCGGGCGGTTTCGGGGCAATCGTTATTTTTGACGGCAAAGTGAAAGAGCTCGGCGGAGGAGAGAATCCGACGACGAACAATCGCATGGAACTTTCCGGCGCAATCGGAGCGCTAAAATTTGTCGGCGCTACGGATAAACAAATTGTTCTGCATACCGACTCAAGTTATGTCATTAACGGCATCACAAAATGGGTATGGGGGTGGCGGAAAAATAATTGGATCACTTCCGCAAAAACCGAGGTGGCAAATCGCGATTTATGGGAAGAACTTTCAAATGTCGTGAACGAAGTCGCCTCCGTCCGTCGGTTGGCGGACTCCGGCGAGCCAAAGAAAAAGATTGAATGGAAATATGTCGGCGGACACGTAAGCGTCGCGGGAAACGAGCGGGCGGACAAAATCGCCGTTTCTTTCGCGGAAGGAAAACCGGAAAAACTTTTTGACGGAAATTTGTCGGACTATGAAATAAAAAATATTTTGGACATCTCCCATAACGTTGCGCAAAAAGAAAGCCGCGCAAAAAACAGACAGCATTCAAATGCAAAAGCGTACTCGTATGTGAGCTTGGTTGACGGAAAAATCATGACACACCAAACATGGGCGGAGTGCGAGACACGAGTGAAAGGGAAGAAGGCGAAATATAAAAAGTCCATATCCAAAGAGGGGGAGGAAAAAATTATGAGTGATTGGTCGGGAAATGTGCAGAGGGGAAATTATTAATTTCCAATTTCTAATTTCCAATAAAATGTCCAATGCCTAAATTTTGACATTGGACATTTTGATTTTTGTTGGAAATTGGAAATTAGGAATTAGAAATTTTTATTTACGTCTCTCTTGAACTCTTCAAAATCATCCGTTGCCAAAAATGCCCGAAGCGAATATCTGTCCTCTTCGCTTTGCATGACGCCTCCCCGAAGAGATCTTGCCGTGCGATATCCGGCGCGTTTCACTTCGGCAATCGTCGTTGTTCCGTGTTCGCCGAATGGGTACGCAAATGCCGAGATGGGTATACCGATACTCTCTTCCAAGATTGTTTTGCTTCCGGCAATTTCTTTTTGGAGTTCAACCGCGTCCGTGATGTTATCAAGGTACGGATGAAATTTCGTGTGCGATCCGATGAACATTCCCGCCTTTTGCATTTCGCGCGCCTCGTCCCACGTCAGATGATTTTTACGATTAAGCGAATTCGTAAAAACAAAAAAAGTCGCCGTCGCGGAATATTCTTTCAAAAGAGGGAAAGCGTACGCATATTGGTTTTTCCATGAATCGTCAAAAGACAGAATAACGGGTTTCACGGGGAGAGGTTTTCCCGTATCAAAATAATCCGCAAGCGCGTCAAAGGATATGGTTGTGAAACCTTCCTTTTTTAAATAGGCAAGATGTTCTTCCAAAAGCTCCGGGGTTATATCAAATCGCTCCTGATCGGCGGACTCGCCTTTTGCGTGGGGGCGGACGCTGTGATATACGACAATCGGAACCCGCACGCTTTCTCGTTTAGTCGCGGTTTCCGTCGTTTTCGCCGTTTCTTCGTTTTGAAAATTCCACAAGACCGCGTTTGCCGACAGTTTCAACCGGGAAAATGAAATGTGCTGAAATCCGGCAATCATGCCAACCGCCACGGAAAAAAAGAGTACGGAAAGAATGCGGAATAAAAATGCGACATGGGACTGTTTCACGATACCGCCATTATATAGCAGAGAATGGATTTTTGCACATTTTTCCGTTTTAGGCGCTGTAACAAAATAAATTGGACAAGTTCGGTTTCATTTTTTTGCAAGATTTGATTTTTACGATTGAGTAAATCTTGAGGCGTAGCGAGCTACGGTGAAAGATTTGCGATTGAGAAAAAATCAAAGATTGCGGAAAAACGGAAGCGAAATGTTCAAATTATTTTGTTACAGCGCCTTACTGTTGTTTTCTTGCCGTTTTTTAATACAATAGAGGTCATGTCCCGATACGTTCGTTTTTGCATTTTTGGTTTTTTGGGCGGAGTGGCGTTCGCTTCTCTTTTTCATTTTGGCGCGGCTTTTTCTTTATTCGCCGGATTTCTCGGTTTCATCGTCTTTGTCGTTTCACGTTCCTCTTCTTCAAACGCACTCTTTTCGATTATTCTTCTGTCTTTCGCTTTCGGTTGTTTTCGCGTTGAAATGATGCCGACGCTCTCGGATTCTTTTTTGAAAGATTTCACGAAAAAGCAGGTTGTTCTTGAGGGGGTTATAAAAAGAGAACCTGATGTACGGGAAAATTCCACTCGTTTGGTTGTGAGCGTAATGAAAGCGCAAAGCGGCGCCGATCAGTACGAATTGAAAACGGCGGAAAGTGTTTTGGTTGTTACCAAAAAATATCCGGCATTTGAATACGGCGAGAGAGTAACGCTTCAAGGAAAAATCGCTTTGCCGGAAAATTTTGCGAACGAGAACGGGAGAGAATTTGATTATATTTCATATCTGGCGAAGGACGGCATTTTCCACGAAATGTCTTTTCCAAAAATTGAGGTTCTCGGAAGAAGGGAAGGAAATCCTTTGGTTTCTTTTTTATATTCCGTCAAGAACGCGGCAATGCATCAAGTTTCACTCATCCTTCCCGAACCGGAAGCGGGATTGCTTGACGGTCTTCTCTT
>JBAYGK010000176.1:0-3082 GCA_041666665.1 Minisyncoccota bacterium | reverse complement strand
TTTTGCGAGGTACGAAGCAAAATATTGAAAAAGTGTACTGCTCCTGTAAGGAGAAAATCCCTTATCAAAATTGAATATAATCGGTTGGTATTTAAAAAAAAGTTGGTATATTTAAAAAAGAACATTCGGGCGATTAGCTCAGTTGGTAGAGCAGCGCATTTACACTGCGAAGGTCAGGGGTTCAAATCCCTTATCGCCCACAAATTACAAAAATGGCGGTGAGTCCTCCCTTTGGAGGTCTCTCCGCCATTTTTGTAATTTGTGGACGATAAACAAAGTGAACTTCTTCACTTTGTGTAGGGATTTGAAAGTCGGAGCCATGCCCTCGCAAGGGCAGGCGAGACGGGGTCGCGGAAAATTTTTGTCGTAGCAAAAATTTATTCGTGGCCAAATCCCTTATCGCCCACAAATATGGAAGTAAGAACGCATGGAAAAATAAAAAATACCCCTCGTTTTGAGGGGTATTTGTATCTTACTTTTTACAAAAACATCTTACTCCGGCATCTTTTCCTTCGTATTGCCGGTGACACTTTCCTTCGCTTCTGTATTTTTCCGCGATTTCTATGTGGGATTCCATCATTATCCGTCTTGGTTCGCCATCAATTTTCATCCATTCGGCAAACGTATTTGTGTACATTTTTCGTATCGCCATATTCTCACGCTGTTGCTCTTTTAAGTGTTCCGCATTTTTACAGCCTATAATTTGAGCAAAAATATCACACTCTTTTTCATCAACTTCCATCCATTCATCAAGTGTCACATAATTTTTTGGAATTTGATAATATCGCCAAAAAAGAACCGGGTGCATTAAGCACATAAAAAACAATTTTCTCCTAGTAATAACTCTCATTTCTCCTCCTGTCTGGGTCTGTTTTTCCCTCTTTGATATTCGCAAAAAATCCTTAAAAAGGCAAGCTCTTCTTGAGAGGTTCTAATGTCATTCATAAATTGTCAAAAATCCGCCCTTCGGGACGGATTTTTTTGACATTAGGAATTTTATTGGAAATAAAAGCAGTTTCACTCTTATATTTCTTGCTCTCGCTCGGAAATGTAAGTTGCGACTTCCATTTCGCTCGCTCGTTTAGAAATTAGAAATTGGATATTGGAAATTTTTCATCATATTTGTACCCATTCGCATATTGGCATCTTATGGTATCATATATCTATGAAGAAATTCCTTTCTTTTCCTTTTCCGTTTTGGGCGGTGGCTCTCCTTGCTTTCGGCATGGGGGTTGGGATGCTCTCCGTTTTTTCGTTTGCACGGCCGACGGTTCTCAATTATTCGCTGTCTTTGCCTCCGGCGGAAAAAAAATCTGCGCCCGCTTTTTCGTACGGCGAGGAACCCTCTCTTTCCAATCCTGATTTTTTCAAGAAGGTAAAAAATGATTTTATCGCCCAAAAGACGAGTTTCATTGAAGCGAATCTCTCTCTCATGAAGCTTTCCGTTTATCGCGAAGGCGATTTTGCGGCGGAATTTCCAATACTCACCAAGGGAAGGGAGGGTTCATGGTGGGAAACTCCGGCGGGCATATACAAAATCGCCAGCAAAGAGAAAAATCATTTTTCCAGCTTCGGGCACGTGTTCCAGCCGTGGAGCATGGCTTTTCAGGGCAATTTTTTCATTCACGGATGGCCGTATTACGCCGACGGCACTCCCGTCGCTTCCACGTATTCCGGCGGCTGTATCCGTCTTTCCGATGAAAGCGCGCAAGCCGTTTTTGAAATGAGCGTGGTCGGCATGCCCGTGCTCGTTTTCAAGGAAGAATTCGCTCCCGATGATTTCGTGTATCAAACGCGGCTTCCCGACATTACCGCCAAAACATATTTGGCCGCCGATATTAAAAACAATTTTGTGTTTTTGGAAAAACAGCCGGCGGAGAGCATTCCGTTTTCTTCTTTTTCGCAGGCGCTCGGGGCGCTGGTCGCGACGGATTATATCAACATTGAAAAGAGCATTTCCTTGAATGAAGACGCCTTATCGGGCGTTCCGGACTCGCGCTTGCATGCGGGGGAGAAAACCACCCCGTTTGACCTCCTCCATCTTTCTCTTCGCCAATCGGATGAAGCTCCGATGCGCATTTTTGCCGATTATCTCACGGAAAAACGGTTCGTTTCCCTCATGAACGACAAAGCCGCCGCCTTGGGAATGAAAAATACCGCATTTTCTTTTTCAAACGACGAAAAATCCTCCCATACCGCCCCGGAAGACCTTTTCTATCTTTCCAAATATATTTACAACAACAGAAAGTTTGTTTTTGACATCAGCGCGGGAAGAAGAACGAACAGCGCGTACTCAAAATCCCGATTCGGCGATGTTCCGAATCAAAATCTTTTTGATAAAGATCCGTCTTTTGTCGGGGGGAAGGCGATAAAAAACGCCGACGGCACGGAAAGTTTTTTCGGGGTCTTTGAAATCCGTGTAAAAAGAGAAACCCGGCCGATATTTATTTTTCTCGGAAACGGAACGAACACCGAAGAAGAAGTTCCGGAAATATTGAAATATATCCAAACATTGTACCAATAGCGGAGTTTTGAATATACATTGAAAAAATAAGCGAATAAATAAAAACCATGAAAGAAAAAGCAGTTGATTATTTTCATAAAAATAAAGATGCCATGAACGTAAGTGACATGGTCCGATATTTGAGGCAAGAGGGAGTGAGCGAAAGGGATATTGAAGAAGCGAAAACGGCTGTTTTTGAACATCGCGGAGGAAGCCCTTCGGAATCGGATTATGACGAGCTCTGGAATTTGTGCAAGAAAAAGACCTACGCGCACGCCTATCAAAAATTGGCGGATTTTATCTTGGGACTTTTCGGTTTTTCTCTCCCAATTTATCTTTTTGTCTATCTGAATCACCTCGTCGGATTTATTCTCGCGTGGGCAATCTATATCGTGCAAATTTTCGGCATATTTTATTTTTGGAACAGAAGAAGATTTGTTTCCATCGGGAGCATCATTGCATCCATTTTTATCCCGATGGTTTTATTCGGCGTATTTCTATGGTTTTGGCGGTTTTAATTGCAAAACTTATCCCCCGCCGAAAATTCGCGGGGGATTTTTCCGTTTGATATAATGAAAG
>JBAYGK010000175.1:0-3118 GCA_041666665.1 Minisyncoccota bacterium | reverse complement strand
TTCGTGGTGCGAACTGAAACAAAAATGCTTGCGGACATGGGAAGAACCCTGCGGTACGATTGCTCCCGCCGACCCGCAAAAAATCTCCTGCCCGCCCAAGACGGGAAACGAAGAAAAGATGGCATGTATCGCGTTATATCAGCCGGTCTGCGCCGAAGTGCAGGTCCAATGTGTCCGTGCCCCCTGTCCGCCGATACCGCAAACTTTTGGAAATTCCTGCGAAGCATGCAACAACCCGCTTGTTACCGAATACACCGAGGGAGAATGCGCGAAATAATAAAAATACCAATATACGAATTTTTACGAATGATACATCCGCCGGCTGGCGGAGGCAACGAATACGAAGAACGAAAATCAACTTGGCGGTTTCCTCGCCAAGTTGATTTTTATTCGGGTGTTTACCCCTTAATCACCCCCTCCAATTTATTCAGAACGCCAAGCAGTATCTCCGCATCCGATTGCGCAAGTCCGCATTTTTGAGAGCGTCCGAATTGGGCGAACAGACCGCTCATACCAATAATGTCCGTTTTATCAACTCCATCTTTCACCAAAAGATTCATGGCGTTCTTTTCGGATTGCATTCCGGCGAACAGGTCGGTTTTCTTTGTTTTGCAGACGAACATTTGAATCATCCGCTTTTCGCTTTGAATCAGTGCCAATGCCGGTTTTTTGAGATTTTTTGCAAGAAGTTTTTCAACGATGTTCGTTTCCGAAAGGAGAATCTGCCGGAGCGTTTTCGGCATGCTTACGGAAGAGGCGAGAGAACGGAACAGAGAAATCAAATCCTTGGCGTTCGCGTCCGTTTGAATAACAGAGGGGGTGGTTGTTCCCGTTATTTGATAGAAATCGGCAATGCCGGGAAGAATGGTTTGGGTTGTGGTTGCGCCCGTGAATATGCCGGTCGCAGGGTCAATGGTGCGAGCATACAGTTCGTACTTGTCTGTTTTGTCGGGAACCTGCGAGGCGATGTCGGGGTTTGCCTCAAAGAACGCTTGGGTGTCGTGCGAGGAAACGTAGTAGCGCACGATTTCGGTTGACGGGACGAATATCCATTCTTCATCTCCTTGTATGTCGCCGGAAACTTCCGAACCGGCGATTTGGTTTTCAAATTTTGCGGTTGAGTAATTCATGCCGATGTGGCGACCGTCTTGGGTGATGGCGTGGAGGTCTAGGTCGGGGAGAGGAGTATTGGCGAGGGAAGGAAGCATGGGAGAGTCTAAGAAAAAATCAAATTTTGGCGAATCAATACCGTTGAATATTTTCAAACGAATTTTCCCATTCCCGAGAAACCATGCGGCAATTGAAAACCACACGATTAATCCAAATAACAGTATCGCCAAAATTGTTTTTACCATTATACGAACTTTTCGCGGGAAATTCTCAAGAAAGTGCCGTTTGAAAATCAAAATCAGCAGAACGATAAAAATAATTAACAGTAGGGGAACACCCAATTCAAGACCAAGCGTTTTATTCATCGCCACTGTCTTAAAATCCGGTGCAATATAACAACTTCCATCACCCCAAAGACAAGGTAATAAATTATGCATACTCCTCCACCACCAATCTTGAAATGCCTCCTTCATACTCAGCACCATCCCGATTCTTTGTGCCGGTACATCCCACGATGCCATTTGATTAATATCAACAACGGAAGAATAAGTCGGCGCCGCGCCAACGCTTGCGTAAGTAAACTTTACCAAATTGGCAAAATCTATAAAAGTGTCATTTACTCCGAGAACCTTTCTGACATTTACATACCGATGGTAAGAGTTCGGACTTGTGGTTGCGGGATATTGCCCGTATCCATAGGGATCATAATCATACGTGTTGACACGATACAGAATAACCGCTGAATCGCTTGGGTTCGTCGCGCTCCATGTTTTTGACGTATCTTTTTTTCTCGCCTCAATTTGGTAATATATGCCTGTATTTGTCGTCATCGCTTCGCTTAAATTATAATGAAGCGTTTTATCCCCGAAGGTTTGTAATTCAAGAGGGGTCAGGGTGTAAGTATGGTATTCGCTTTTCTTGTGAACATCCGGAGTGAGCCAGCCGAGGAATTCCTTTGTGTAGGAACCCATATTGGATGGCGAGGTGCCAATCGCTGTTCCGTTTAAGTGATTGTAAGCGCCCATACCCATCAAATCCCACGCACCGAATTGGTTGGTATTGGAACCATAGTTTTCCAAATTCATATTTCCAATCATATTTAAGTCGGCGACGATAGTATGAAAAGGAGAAACCTCTCCGAGCAAATGCCCGATTTCATGCGTTATTGCTCCCATGGGTTCATTTTCAGCCACAATTAAAGCATACGGAGGGAAAGAAATTGGCTGGTGTCTGTTGTTCCATGTTTCGGTCGTTAGTTTGCTTGCGTCCTCCTTTATCTGTTTGGAATCTCCCGAATGCACCGCCGCCACAACATCAAACCCGCTCACGTCCAGCCCCGATTTCGCAATCGCGTCTTGTACAAATTGTCCTTCCTTCCCGATATACTGACTCGTCGGTTTCCGCAATTTATACCACGTCGGGAATACGATATATTCAATATTCACCGTTCCGTACGAATTCTCGCGGTAGTAATCCTTCACGCAATACAGCATATCGTCGTAGTACGTTTTATCGTGCCCATTCGGATACGGCCTCGGATCAATTAGTTTACAGGGTTGTTCGGTTTTTGGAGCGGATGCGTGCTTCACATCAGAAAGTTCTGCAAGAATCACCGCCACCTTCACCGTTTTCCCCTTCCACCCGTCTTGGGTTGTCCACGGGAAGTTGTCTTGCGCAAAACAAGCGAAACCGGCAACAATTAATGTTACTGCTATGAAGATTTTTGGTATGTTTCTCATAGAAATTTTGTTTTCGCTACCGATAGAATTACAAGCCCGTCGCACACCTTTATCTTTTTGCGCGATAGCCGAAAAGTTCTTATCGGGGCATACTTTTAATCACTCCTTCCAATTTATTCAGGATTCCAAGCAGAAGCTCCGCATCTGACTGCGCAAGTCCGCATTTTTGAGACCTGCCGAATTGATTGAATATGCCATTTATACCGTTGATGTCGGTTTTACTGACCCCATCTTTCACCAAAACGGCGATGGTATTCTTTTCAGACAAC
>JBAYGK010000174.1:0-3136 GCA_041666665.1 Minisyncoccota bacterium | reverse complement strand
GATGCGATGGTAGAGGCGCACGGTCTTGAATCAACAAGAAGAAAAACGGGGAGACCCAAGAAAGGGTAGAAAACAATATTATGACATATATTTTAACAAAAAATCGTGACTGTCCCGAATTCCGAATTCCGAAGGAACGACGACCATGCAATATTACTCAACTGACAATGACGGAAATATTGAAGCAACCAGCACGCTGATTGTAAAAATAGACAAAACCGCGCCGGAAGCGAAAATCTCTGTTGACACGGCGACAAAGGACTTGAAAATTGAAGGAATTGATATGACTCCGACCACGATTTCAAAAAGCGGAAGTATTTACACCATCACCGACCTTGCCGGACATACCGCAAAACTATTCTTTCAGAAAACATATCTCGGCAAATTGCTCACTTTTGCAAAATTCACGGGCATTCAGTATGATACCGCAACAAAAATCACATTGCCTTCTTCTTCATTCCTGTACGTTTGGAATCCTCTTATAACTCCCCCGATACTTTTAAGCCAAACGATAGCGGTAAATCAAACCTATGTTATTGAGGCGGTTTATGACAAGAGAAAAAATCAAACCACGGTACTCTTGAAAAAGAAAGGGGTGCAGATACAGAAACAGGTTTTTACCGGACTGAGAATTGTAAAACTCATCACTGATAAAGGAGTGGTTGGGTATGAGATATAGTAAAAAGACAAATAAACCAAATGTTTGTTTGCCTTTTTGTCGTCTAAAACATTAAAAGTAATTAAAAATAATATTATGAACATGAAATCGTTTTTTCTTCAATCTCATCGCAGGTGGTTGATGGGGATTATTTTGCTAGCGGGTGGGGGGGCTTTTTTGCTTGATAAAATTCTGCGTACCACAACTTGTCCTGCACAATTTGACACGGCGTGCGAACATTATACTGATGTTTTGTTTGCTTTTGACTCGGGTTTTTTTCTTAAATCTCTTATTCTCTCATCTATTTTACTCTTTTTCCTTCCCGCCCGCGCTTTTAATTGGTGGCGATGGTTCGCTTTAATTGCGATACCGGTCGGTATTTGGGATATTGCCACGACGAAGTTTGGGAGTGGCATGCCGGTGGGTTCTCCGTATGACGCATCAAACATTGACGGCGATCTCTTTTTGGGCGCAACCATCATAATCGCGTTTCTCGCCACTCTTCACACTCTCATTCTTCGCCACGCGGAAAAGAAAGCAAACCAAGCCGTGGTAAAGTAAAATCATGGCCACCGGCTCTTTCACTCTTGATATAGAAGAAGCAAACGGAAATGATATTGTTTCCAAAACCTCGTTTGAAGGAATTCTTTCGTTGGCGGGTACGGTGGCGACGATGGAAATTTCTCCGATAGAAGAACCGACGGCAACCGGCATTTTGTCGCTGGATTACGAAGGTGATGGCGTTGCGGATATGACCATTCCCGCAGAAGAAAACGGAGTTGTTTCGCCCGATGTCGTTCCTCCGACCACAACGGCGACAACGACTGGAACGCTTGGGACAAACGGCTGGTACTTGTCGGATGTTTCCATTGCTTTCAACGCGACCGATACGGAAAGCGGAGTGAAAGATACTTTTTACTCGCTGAACTCAGGCGCAACATGGGCGACGACCACACCGCTCGTCATTTCAACCGAAGGGACGACGACCATGCAATATTACTCAACCGACAATGACGGAAATATTGAAGCGACGAGTACGCTGATCGTAAAGATAGACAAAATTGCGCCGGAAGCGAAAATTTCCGTTGACCCGACAACGAAAGACCTAAAAATTGAAGGTGTTGATATGAATCCGACAACAGTTGCAAAAGATGGCAACGTTTACACCATCACCGACCTTGCCGGACATACCGCAAAACTGTTCTTCCAAAAAACCTTCGCGGGAAAAATGCTCACTTTCGCCAAACTTACAGGTGTGCAATACGACAGTGCGCCGAAAATTATCCTGCCGTCTTCATCGTTTCTTTACATCTGGAACCCTGCTCTCATAAGTCAAACGATAACAGTGAAAAAAGATTTTCTGATTGAAGCGGTATACAACAAAAAGAAAGACCAAACAACCGTACTCGTGAAAGAAAAAGGAAGGCAAATCCGGAAAGAAGTTTTCACAGGGCTGAGGATTGTAAAACTTACCACCGTTCAAGGAACGGTGGGGTATGAGATATAACAAAACGGCAAACAAACATTTGTTTTGTTTGCCGTTTTACCGTTTATAAAACATTAAAAGTAATTAAAAAATATATGGAAAAAATATTGTCTTTTTTCAAAAACAGGTGGTGGAGTTTTATCCCGCTGATCGTGTGTGTGTGTGTGTGTGTGTGTGTGTGTGTGGTTTCTTTTTTGGAATTCACACAATGATTTATTGCAGATCATAGGTGGTATTATCTTATTCTTGCTCCCCGTTGATATAATTTTTCTTTTCGTTCAAAAGCAGGTAATAAAGGTTCTGTCATTATTCATTCTACTGTATATTTTTCTTGCATCTATTTTTCTCTCTTCTCAAGATACATATAGGGGTCTCTTTGGTGTTAGCGACCGAAGTATGTATGCTTTATACATCGGTCTCTCTCTTTCTCTCATCACCGTCCTCTGGGCAATCATCCACACCCTCGTTCTTCGCCATAGAGAAAAGAAGGCAAATCAAGCCGTGGTAAAGTAAAGTCATGGCAACCGGCTCATTTACTCTTGGTATTGAACGCCGTTGATCGCGAATCAAAAAGAAAAAGCGCCCGGACGAGGGCGCTTTACTTTTTATTTTTTTCGCTTTCTTTCAACGCTTTTTTTATCCACGGAATGCATGTTCCGCATCGGTTTCCCGCATGGCATATTTTTTTGACTTGCGATACGGTGGTGCAGGAGTTATCTTCTATGCATTTTTTGAGTTCCGTTTCGGTTACGGCGTTACAGATGCAAATGTACATTTCTCCTCCTTGTTCGGGAAAATAGTTTATCACAGTTTATCATAAGTTAATATTTTTGTCAATTTTATCGGAAAGCAGATAAAAAGTTAATAACAGCGAAATTCGTTTCATTTTCTTTTGCGCTTGCTATAATGAGTATTATCTGTAAGAAAATCATCTTCCGTCCGTCTTTATAATCGTGCATCATGCAAGAACAAGAGCAAAAATTTTTAGAGGG
>JBAYGK010000173.1:0-3216 GCA_041666665.1 Minisyncoccota bacterium | reverse complement strand
TTTCGTCCAGTTTCGTATCGCCCAATCGTTATCTCCATAAAGTATCGGGGCAAAAGACGCGCCATCCATTGGAAATTCATTTCCCGTGGTCGCATAAGTCGCCCGCGCGTCGGCCAGATCCAAAATTGTCGGCGCCCAGTCAATGTTTTTAACCATTAAGTTTACGGTGGCGCCTTTCGGAATGCCCGGGCCTCTGATTACGAACGGTACGCGATAGGACTCTTCGTACATGACTTTTTTGCCCCACCCTATGCGATGCTCTCCCAACATAAATCCATTATCGCTGGTCAGTATGATAACGGTGTTATCAATCTGTCCGGTGCTCTCAAGCTTTTGAACGATTGCGGCAATCGCTTCGTCTACTGCCAGAAGGGATTCCACCCTTCGTCTCCATTTGCGTGTAATGTCGGCGGTTGTTTTTACGCTGAAAGATGGCATTTGGCGGATATACGCCGGCTTATCATTCACGTTGGTCTCATTGAACGATGGAGTGGTCGGCATCATCTTGTCTTTGTACTTCCCAAGATGTCGCGGGGCCGGATATGCTCGCCCCGGCGGTAGCGCGCCGCCACTTCCTCCGCTGTGCGGTGCAATGGCGTTGAATGACAAATAGAACGGTTTTCCGCTTTCTCGCGCTTTGTTGAGAAACCGAACCGCCTTGATTTTAAGAACGTCCGTTGAATAGGAATGGGTGAAGGTCTCAACCGTGTTGTTGTGGTTGATTCTGAAATTTACATAGTCATATTGATCAGGGCCAACCAGCGCTTGCCATATGTCCCATCCTTGCGGAACTTCATAGGGCGGAACTCCCGCAACGGTGGAAGAATCGCTTCCTCCATAACCGTTAAGATATTTCCCGAAGAGCCCGGTGTAATATCCCGCATCCTGAAGCCATATCGGCAACGTATTCCGATGGTCAAGAATTTGATATCCGTATAATCCATTGATTTCATTATCCTTTACCCCGTGATTGTGCGGATACTGCCCGGTGAGCAGAGTAACGCGGGAAGGACAGCAGAGCGAGCGGACAACAAAACTGTTTTTAAAGATTGTTCCGCCCTTTACCAGATATTTCTGAGCGTACGGCATATGCAGAATGTCATCTACCCGGGCATCGTCAAGCAAAAATACAACGATGTTCGGCTGATACGGGCGCATGACTCTTTCAGCGACAGCCGTCGCGTTTACAGAAAACAAGAGAACGATTGCCGCAAAAAAAACGGCAACCGCGCGAGAGAAATTCTTCATTTTGACCCCCTTTGTGTCAAAGAAATTAAAAATCTTTTCTGACATATATAATATCATGTATTGTTTTTTCTGTCAAACTGGCATTTTTCCGTTTTTTCACCCGAATACTGAGAGCCGTTTCTCAATTCCGAGCGCAAGGCGTTTTTTTGCTCTTGCTCCTTGCTCAATTCACAACCTTCCGTTATTCTATAAAGATGAAAATCATTTCTTGGAACGTAAACGGACTTCGCGCAACGCACAACAATAAATTGTTCCTTCCCTTTATTTCCAAAACAAAACCGGATATTCTTTGCCTGCAAGAAACAAAAGCGGAAAAATCTCAATTGCCGGCGGACGTGGTAAACATACCGGGTTATTTCTCTTATTTCGCCTCGCCGAAAGAAAAAAAAGGATATAGCGGAGTGGCAATATATACCAAAGAAGAACCGAAAAAAGTGGAATATGGCATCGGGATGCCGGAATTTGACAAAGAGGGACGGGTTCTTGCCGCCCATTATTCCGAGTTCGTGTTGTTGAATGTTTATTTTCCCAACGGCGGAGGAGGAGAAGCCAGATTGAAATACAAAATGGAATTTTATGATGCGTTTCTTTCCTTCGTTGACGGATTAAAAAAGAAAGGCAACAAAATAATTTTCTGCGGCGATGTAAATACCGCACACGAAGCGATTGACCTCGCCCGCCCGAAAGAGAATGAAAACACCACAGGCTTTCTTCCTGAGGAGCGCGCGTGGATAGATGAAGTCGTCGCGCACGGGTATGCGGATGCGTTTCGCCACCTTCATCCAAGCAAAAAAGACGCCTACACTTTTTGGGATATGAAGAGCCGCGCGCGCGATAGAAATGTCGGCTGGAGAATTGATTATTTTTTCGTCAGTAATAATCTTTTGCCGAAAATAAAATCAACAAATATTTTATTTGAAGTATTCGGTTCCGATCACTGCCCAATATCTCTAGATGTAGAGCCTTAATTTCCGGTGTCTTTTAAAGAAAAAAGTTATCCACAGTTATCCACAATAAAGGACTTGCATATAAAAGACAAACGAGTATAATAATAATCAGATAGTGATTTACAAAATAGATTATCAAGGGAACAAAAGTTCCACCGCCTCAACAAAGGCAAACAATCTATAAAAACATTATCAAAAAAAATCGCATTAGTTCTTTCCTCGCAGAGAAAAAACAATATACAACAAAGGCCACAAATAAAGTGGCCTTTAATTTTTTACGCTTGACTAACCTGACCATATAAAGTAGATTCATATCAGGTATCGTCTTTAAAGCAAAACATTCGCCCGAAAGCGAAAAAGGAGAAAAAATGTCCCTCGCAAGAGATGTCTTTCAAAGAATTGAATATTTTTATTCGGCTTTTCAAAGGAACTCAAGAGAAAACGTCCTCAATACTTATTTCTATATGATGCAAGGAAAAGAAAAAGAAGACGTGCGCGAAGCCATTTCCGCTTTGGTAAAAATCGGATTGGTAAAATGCGTTGAAAGCAGGGGGGCTTCTCGTTGGGATGTCGCCTATAGGAAAGGTTCTTCCGTAGATATCGTTCCGACAAAATACGCTCTTTGGGTCATGAAAAATTATGTTCTCAGAGAACTTTTTATGGAGAAAGGATTATATTAAACAAAACGGGGCCATGCGCCCCGTTTTTTTATTTCACCTTATATTCACAGCGGTAAAGAAGAAAAAATTGCGCAAAAAAAATAAGGTGTGTATACTTGAGTTATTACCATAATAAAAATCAACGTATGACATTTAAAAATCCAAGCCATCATCAGTCGTTGGAACAACCGTCTTTTAGCGAGCGCAAGGAAGAAAAAGATTTAACGGAAAAACAAACGAAACCGGAATTAGCGACCGATGACCGCAAAAAAGAAGAATTGATAAAAGATGCAACGGAAAGAGACAACGCCCGTATTGACGAAATTAAAAGTCAGATTGAAAAAATGGCTCCAAACACGACC
>JBAYGK010000172.1:0-3288 GCA_041666665.1 Minisyncoccota bacterium | reverse complement strand
GAGAATGTCCGCCGCCATGAGGAGCGGATAATCAAAAAGCCCGACGTTGATTTCCTTATTCTTCGCTTCGGCATCTTTATACGCATGGGCGCGCATCAAATACGGCATCGTGGTAATGCAGTTGAAAATCCAGTTGAGTTCGCACACTTCCGGAATATCGGACTGTTTGAATAAAAGCGTTTTTTTCGGATTAATGCCGATGGCGAGATAATCAAGCGCCACGTCAAGCGTGTGCCGCGAAAGCGTTTCGGCATTTTGAACGGTGGTAATCGCGTGATAGTCGGCGATAAAAACGCGGGAGTCGTATTCGTCCTGCAAATCAACGAATTGCTTCATCGCCCCGAAATAATTGCCGATATGCGGCCGTCCCGTGGGCTTCACGCCGGAAAGTAAAATTTTCTTTTTGTCTGCCATATGGCGTATTGTAACAAACATTTTTCGCATTAACAAATTTTTGCACAAAAAAACGCGCCCCTTCCCTCCATGGAATCAAGACGCATTTTACCAAGGGCAGCCCTATGTAAATACATAGGGCTGCCCTTGGTAAGAAAAAACCCCGCACGTTGGTGAGGGGCTTCCAAAAGTTCTTCCTTTTCTTAAAAGAACATCATGACTGCGGCTATCGCCCCAAGAAGAATGCTTTTGTTCTCGGGTAATCAATCACGGAGAGGTTGCTCATCCCTTGTGTCGCACTTCGGAACTCTTTACTATTCACGCCATCGGGCGTTGAACCTCCAAACAGAGGCGGTTATTGATATATGGCTACGTGCCATTCCGTTTAGATATCAACACAGCTATTGTAGCATAATAATGTTTATCTGTCAAATATTTTTTGACAAAAAGAAACCCCCGCCGTGTGCGGGGGAGGTTAACGAACGTCCACACGATAGTGACGAACCCTAACCTTCTTGTATCCTATATCAAAAAAAGATATTTGTCAAGCATTTTTCAAGATTTTCCTCCGCCAGCTGGCGGATTCTTTTTTGAACATAAAAAATATGGCTCATTAAAGCCCTATTTTATTGTCATTTCAAAAATAACTCATTTTATAACATATTCCACGCCTGCAATTCGTCAGACTCCTTCCCCCATTTTGCGCCGATGTCGGTTCGGTAAAACATGTTTTGCAAAATAATGTTCTCTATCCGATGATATGCTTCTTTTCGCGCGCCCTCAACGGTATTGTCCGAACCGGTAACGACGAGCGCATAGCCCGCATCGCCCGTTAATTTCCAGTCATTATCAACAAGTTTCACATCTCCCAAGTGAATGCCGTTAAAATTCGGTTTTTTGAAAATGATAGAGGTGTCTTTATACATTTTAAATTGTTCTTTGTCGTAATACGGAAACGGCGGCACGGCGACAACAACCCCGACCTGAAAACCCTTGTGCGTTTTTAATTTGTAGTCCTCTCCCTTTGCAAGCGCATAGAGAAATTCTCCCCACGGACTTTGCACCCCCTCTATCATGATGCTTATGGTCGGATATCCGAAACGCGTCGTGAATTCCAACGGATAGATCCCCTTTCCGTTGACGATGCAATTGATATCTATGCAACCGACGTATTTGCTCTCACGAAGTTTTTCGCGCATGCGGAACAAAGTGGATTTAAAAAGATTATTCATGTCATCCCAGTACATGAGCGTCCCCATTTCTCCCGTATACGGCCCTATATCGCCCGAAAACAGCTTTTTGTGTTCAAAATTGACGTTGATGGGATAAATGAAATCATTGCCGTTAAAAAACGCGCTGACGGCGACTTCAATGCCGGTGGCGAATTTTTGCAATTGAAAATGTTTGATCTTTTTTGACCAGCTTTTTTGGTTATGTTTCATTACGGCGAGAATATCTTTCCCGTCTTCTTCTTGTCCGAGAAAGAGCAAGCTTTTGAGATACCAGTCCAAAGTTTCCTCGCCCGACGGCTTGAATACATACCGCATCGGATGCGTTTCTATGAATTTTATTCCCTCATCAAAATCATCAAATTCCCAGTGCGGTAAAACGGACAGACCGGCTTTTTTCATTTCTTCCTGTCCGAACTCGCGATCCATTTCCAGTTTGTCGGCATACACGCCGCCGCCGACCACCAATTTTCCTTTCCGACGCAAATCATCCGCCAACTCCCCGCGGCCGCAACTGTCCATTATGATAACATCGGCCCAATCCACGAGAGTCGCCCATTCATCCGCTTTTTCCACAAAACCGTCCGCGATATCTTTTGATTCATTGTCGCGAATGTACATTTTCACTTCGTTGCCTTCTTTCGTCAATTGCCACGCCAAATCAACCGCAAGCGCCTCCAGACTGATAAAGAGGAACTTTTTCGGTTCGGATGTTTTTTTGATAAAACCCCAATGGCGGGAAATATCATCGGGAACTTCGCCGTCATTCATGCTCGCGATATTTTGATTATTCATAAAATTTTAGTTTGCATTAATCGTATTATAAATGAATGAGAAAAAAAAGCAAAAAAACGCCGTTTTTCTCTCACAAAAGTTCTCTTTCCACTTCTTTTTTCAGCAAACGTCTGACGACAAAAAAGAGAACGAGCCCGAGTAAAAGCGAAACTTCCGCGAAACGAAGCGATCGCCTGATATATGCGAGGGAAACGCTTCCAAAATACCCCAAGCACCAAATGGCGGGAAACCACAAAGCGGCCGCCATAAGATCGTTTTTTATAAATGTGCGGAAATTCATCCGGAACATTCCCGCGCGGATCAGCGTGGCATGATGCGCTCCGTAAGTGAATTTTGTGAGAAGAAACGTGCGAAAAGGCTTGTCCATAAGATGGCGATCTATCGGTTTCGCGAAACGATCCGCCCATGATTTTATTTTTGGGAATTTTGAAATATAATTCCTTCCCAAAAAATACCACAGCGTGTCGCCGATAATAACGGAGGTAACCGCGATAATCAGCATGTTGCCGATGTCAAAAAAACCTTCTCTTGTAAGAAACGCCGCCGAAAAAAGAGTGGCATCGCCTTCAAACATCAACGCAAAAAAAGTCAGCGTGTATCCGAGCGGTCTCCAAAGCGTAAGATATGAGAAAAATAAAGAATGCATAAAAATGTTTTAACGTAGCAATGGCGATTGCCTTGCTTGCGGCGCACGGAAAAAGCTCCATACCAAGAAATACAAAACAAGAGCGCAAGCAATGACAACGGAAATGATTACGGCAAAACTTACCGCCGGCACCGACGTAACATTAAAAAACTCAAGAAAAAACGGGAAAGAAAAAGCAAAGGAAAGAAGAAGAACCTCCAAGGCTCCGAACCAAAATACTTGAAT
>JBAYGK010000171.1:0-3291 GCA_041666665.1 Minisyncoccota bacterium | reverse complement strand
GCCGTTTCTTCTGATTGTCATCACCCTTTTTATCGGAAATGAATTTTTTAAAGAAAAATATTTGCACCTTAATTTTCAGATTATCATTCTTTTTATCACGGTCTTTTTCCTCATGATATTTTTTGTCCCGATTATTCTCGGGAAGATGGGGGACGGCGTATTTCTTTTGTCCGGCGCGGCGAGTCTTTTGATAATCGGCGCGTTCATTCATTTTTTATATTTTTTTCTGCCAAAAGAGGCGCGGGCGAACAGAACGGCTCTGGTTACGGGCATCGGCGGCGTTTTTCTCACGATAAATTTTTTCTATTTCACGAATCTTATTCCTCCGGTTCCTCTTTCGCTCAAGGACGGCGGGGTGTTTCATTACATGGAACGAACGGAAAGCGGCAGATATTTTTTTCAAGACGAAATAAAAAAATGGCATGACATTTTTGATTTTTACGAAAACGTTCACGTTAAAAGCGGCGAATCCCTGTATTTTTACAGCGCCGTCTTCGCTCCGACAAGATTGAACACCGATATCATTCACCGATGGCAATACTACAACGAAGCATCCGAACAGTGGGTTTTTTCCGCAAACATTCGTTTTCCCATTTACGGCGGGGCGGACGGCGGGTATCGCGGCTATTCCGAAAAAACCAATATTTTCCCGGGAAAATGGCGGGTTGATGTGACCGATGAACGCGGTCGGGTTTTGGGAAGAACGAGATTTGAAATTATTGCGGTAGAGCAGGGAGTGGCGCTTGAATCGGTTATTAAATAGAGATACCAATATACGAATTTTTACGAATGATACGAATAAATACGAATACGGACGACAGAGCGGAACCAAGGACTTCCCTTAAGGAGGAGCGAAGCGACGGGGAAAGGGGAGTCCTTGGTGTAGCGGGCTCTATTCACGTATGTTTTAAGCCATTTTTTAGCGTACAATTCATTGACAAAAATCTGTTTTTTGTGTATAATACAAGTACCGATAGTTCGTTACAAAACAATATCAAGAACGGGATAATCTTTAAAAGATTGTCTGAAATTAAATTTTGAGGAGTAGAAAGTTGTGTGTGAAAAAAGTTTAAACACATGCCCAAAATGCGGGGGTAAAGGTGCTCAGGAATATAGTTTCTGGGTTGTGGGTTTTATATTATGCGATAAGTGTAATGGCTCGGGAAAATTTCCTGTTCCAGAGGGTTATGATCCGTCAAAGAAGTGGGACATTGATGGATATTCCGAAATTTGATCATTTTTTCTTTTTTCCGGCAAAGAGAATCGTGGTTTGTTGAAAAACACCAACCCCCGACTCGTCATTGAGTCGGGGGTGATTTTTTTGTTTTTTCTCTCATTTTGTGTATATTTAAAATCATGTCATCTCTCTCTGAACTCAAAAAAGAAATCCATGCGCGCACCAACTTGCAAAAAGCCAAGTTGTTGATGCGGTTTTTTAAGACCGGTCGCGGCGAGTATGCGGAAGGCGATGTTTTTCTCGGCATTATGGTTCCGGAACAGCGCATCCTTGCGAAAAAATTTGCGGACATTTCGCTATCCGACACCGAAAAACTTCTTCATTCAAAATATCACGAAGAACGGCTTATTGCGCTTTTTATTTTTACCGCTCAATTTGAAAAAGGCGATGAAAAAACGCGAAGGAAAATTTTTTCCGCTTATCTTGCCAACACCCGCCACATAAATAATTGGGACTTGATAGATTTGTCCGCGCCGAAAATTGTCGGAGAATTTCTTTTTCAAGAAGGAAAAGGGATTGCCGTTTTGAAAAAACTCGCCCGTTCGGAAGACCTTTGGGAACGGCGAATTGCGGTACTCGCCACATTCCAATATATAAAGTACAATAGTTTTGAGGAAACATTGGAAATCGCCGAGCTTCTGCTTTATGATAAACACGACCTCATCCACAAAGCCGCCGGCTGGATGTTGCGGGAAGTTGGTAAGCGCTCACTTGTTGCGGAAGAAAATTTTTTGAAGAAATACGCAGTAAAAATGCCGAGAACCATGCTTCGTTACGCGATTGAAAAGTTTCCGGAGGAGAAGAGAAAGAAGTATCTCACGAAATAATTTCCAATTACCAATATCCAATTTCCAACAAAATGTCCAAAATTTAATTTCAAAACATTAAAATTTACTCGTTATTTTTTTGACATTTATTCATTTGAAATTTTATTGGGAATTGGATATTGGTAATTGGAAATTTTAAAAATGCGTTACAAATTTTACACATCATCGCAAACCGCATGGAAGGGGATGCTCTCCGCCATTTCGGGAGCTCAAAAAAGCATTTTTTTGGAAATGTATGTTTTTCAGGGTGACACCAAGGGATATGATTTTCTTTCCGTTTTGGAAGGAAAAGCGCGCATCGGCGTGCGCGTGGTTCTTATTTTGGATTCGTTCGGAAGTTCCGGGCTTTCTTCAAAAGCGGTAGAGAGGTTGCGCGCTTCCGGCGCGGAAGTTCTCTTTTTTAGTTATTGGTTTCGCCGTTTGCATCGGAAGGTGCTCATTATAGATGAAAGCATTGTTTTTCTGGGAGGGGTCAACATCAGCGGAGCGTATGCGCCGTGGAAAGACTTACAGGTGCGCGTAACGGGAAGACGGCTTCTTTACTCGTCCATCCGTTCTTTTGCGCGGGTGTATAAAGAATGCGGCGGAAAAGACGCGGATATCCTTTTGCGTATCGGAAAAAAACCTCTTTTCCGAAAGGCGAGAACGTGGTTTACCGAGCACGGTATCGGGGGAAAGTGGCTGGAGATACGCGAACAATACGAAGAGAACATCAGAAAAGCGGAACACTCCGTAACGCTTGTCACCCCGTATTTTTTTCCGAGAAGATGGCTTGTCGCGCGTCTTCACGAAGCGGTATTGCGCGGCGTTTCCGTGGAAATTATCGTTCCTCAAAAAACCGACCATGGGAGCATTATGAACCGCGTGAACTATTTTCAACTTTCGTTTTTTACGAAATTCGGCGCTCTTTGTTTCCTCTCGCGCGAGATGAACCACGCCAAAGTCCTTCTTATAGATAATCGCGTGGGAATGGTCGGGTCGGGCAATCTTGACCCGCTTTCTTTCGGATGGAACGCGGAGGCCGGCGTTTTTTTTGACCGTCCCGCCATGGTGCGCGATCTCCGAAAGATATTGGAAGAATGGAAAACCGACACCGTCCCATTCACCGCGGACATGTTTCAGTTTCGCTGGTATGATGTCTTTCTCGCCCTTCTCCGCAGATTTTTTTAGCAAAGAAATGCCCTTTCTCATCCATCTTGACTCGCATAAACAATTGTGGTACACTGC
>JBAYGK010000170.1:0-3481 GCA_041666665.1 Minisyncoccota bacterium | reverse complement strand
GAGCCATTCTTCCAAATGGTCTTTAAAAACCTCGTTTCTTGCTTCCATAGTCATATACGACTACGGTAACCGATTTATGGACTATCCGTGAATTTTCAGTAACATTTTCTTTGGCCTATAACGTTTGCTTGACTTTTTTATTCAATCGGCTATAATGCAAGTATTCTTATGAAAGAGTCCCTGGTGAGGTTTCGTCCTCATTGGGGGCTTTTTTTGATTATTTCGTTTTGATTTCATTTTTATCGTTAGAAAAATTACAACACAGATTTTGAAAAGAATGAGTGCCTGACCCCATTAACCATTTTTGTCATGCGAAAGAATGGCAATAATCGCAGATGCGGCAATTATTACGCTTATTATAAGATATACTTTTCCCCCCATCATTCCCGCTATTCCCATTTTTTTATTTTATTATAAATATGAATGTTAAAAAATAATTGTACCGGACATCCCCCATTATTCGTATTCAAAGGGCTGATGTGATGCGCGAAGAGGTGTGCGGCGTAATCTTATTGTATCCGAAAATGCGATAAAACAAAAACCTCGCACGATAACAAGACGCTATTTTATAACGCCGGATTCTTTCAATTCGTTTTCAAATTGACTGAGAAATTTTTCAAGAAATTTTGTTCTTCTTTTTGCGAGCTTTTTTGCATATTTTGTGTGCATGGCGCGTTCCACCACAAGAAGACGGTTATAAAACAAATCAACGCCAGATCGAAAATGTACCGCCCCTTTTCGGCACAATGGATCTTTTTTATCGTAAAAAGGACGATTCATCTGCCCACATGAAGCAAATGTCCGCATGATAGAGATGGCGCCGGTCGCCTCCAATCGATCTGCATCCTGAAGCACTTTTGCTTCCAAAAGATGAGGGGTAATGCCTTTTGAAAATGAACACTGTTTTATGCAGGTTTTTACCGCCTCTATTTTATCGGCGGGGTATTCCGGGATATCCCGTAAAATTTTTTCCGCGGCATCGGCGCTTTCGTTTGCTTCATTTTTGCTTTTTCGGCTGTCTTTTTTGTAAACAATTATATCGTGGAATAAGGCGGCGGGTATGACAATGTCCAAATCGGCGTTCACCTTTTTCCCGATATCTATCGCCAAATATAAAACTCTTTCAATATGAGAAAAATCATGCGACGGATCGCCCTTCGTCTGCATTTCCGAGGCAATGGAAAATAGAGTTTTTTGAAGAGATAATCTCATGTCTTTTTAGATAATGAATAATGGGGACAGGCACCATTCTTTTGTAAATTATGCGTTGTAATTATTGTCATCGTCCGGCACGCTACATCAAGCGCAGTCCTTTCCCCGTCATTCCGCTTCGTTCCGTTCCTCCTTAAAGGAAGCCAAGGAGAAAAATATGACCGCCCTTGGTTCCGCTCGGTAATTATTTTTCGTCCGTCGCATTCGTATTCATTTGTATGGTAGTACCCATTCGTATATTGGCATCTCTATCGTTTCTGCAAATAATGCCTTTTCATTATAACAAAAAAGAAAACGAGCAGCATATTGACGCATTTGTTATATTGTGATACAATCTAATCGGTTCAAAAAGGAGGTGCTCTTATGCTAAAATTCCATGATTTTAAGTTTCTTGACAAAAAGCTTGCTGTAGGGCAAGTAATCGCGGGAAAATCCGGTGGCGAATGGTTTGCCTATTCGTTCGTGGGTGAAATAAACGAAGTCACGTCAACCGAAGTGGTGATAAAATTTTTAATGCACACAGGTTTTCCAACGTGTTTCAACGGTGATAAAAAAATACCGGAGAGGACAGAGGAAAGACTGAAAATTGACGAGTTGATTGGCGGCTATTTTTCTGATGGCGAGCCGAGCATATATCATGTTTTTCCGAATACCAAGTCCTATGTCATATGCACCAACGGTGTTTTTGACAAATGGGCGCAGATAGAAAACATCGGGAAACAGTTATCCGAGATTGCATTAGAAAATGCCGGTTCAAGCAATTAAAAAAACAAAACCGCTGTTATTAAACAGCGGTTTTTCATTTCTAAAGATTTCACTTCCTTAAGAGGTCAGGAAAAAAGAATTGCCCATGGCTCCGCTCATTGCTTATTTGTTCGTCGTATTCGTTACCATTCGTATCGTTCGTACACATTCGTATATTGGTATCTCTATCTCTTTGCGATAATACTCTTCTTATACACATCAATATGTTCCAGCGCGATCCCCGTTCCTTTTGAGACGCAGAAGAGCGCGTCTTCGGCGAGTCTTGCTTTTACTCCGGTTTTTCGGAAAACAAGTTCGGGGAGATTTCGGAGCATGGAGGAACCGCCGGTCATGATGATGCCTTGGTCAATAATATCGGCGGAGAGTTCGGGCGGGGTTTCTTGCAGAACGTCTTTGATTGCTTTCACTATTTCAATCAGTTCCATCTGAATGGCTTTCACTATTTCGTTCGTCCCGATACTCGCGGATCTCGGCAGTCCGGAAATGAAATCGCGGCCTTTGATGATGAGCATCAATTCTTCTTCAAGCGGAATGGCGGAGCCGATTTTGGTTTTTATGGTTTCGGCCGTTTTGTCGCCTATCGCGAGATTGAAAACTTTTTTCACGTAATCGGCGATGGCACGGTCTATTTTGTCTCCGGCGCATTTCACGGATTTTGACGCGACGATACCGCCGAGCGAGATGACCGCCACGTCTGTCGTTCCCCCTCCGATGTCCACCACCATGTGTCCGCAGGGTTCATGAATGGGAATTCCCGCGCCGATGGCGGCCAAAATCGGTTCCTTGACCACATAGGCGTTTTTGGCGCCGGCTCTTACCGCGGCTTCAACCACCGCGCGCCGTTCGGTTGAAGTAACTCCCGCCGGAACGGAAACCATCACCTCCGGTTTGAAAAGCGACCATTTTCCGAGCGCTTTATTGATGAAATATCGGAGCATCGCTTCGGTAACCCGATAGTCGGCGATAACTCCGTCGCGCATGGGGCGGTAAGCGACGATATCATCGGGGGTTCGTCCGACCATATGCTTCGCGTCAATGCCGACGGCGAGGATTTTATTATCGTGGGGAGAAACGGCAACGACGGAAGGCTCGTTCAGCACCACCCCTTTTCCGGGCACGAACACGAGCGTATTGGCGGTTCCCAGGTCTATCCCCAGTTTGTTGGTGAAAAATGACATAAGTACTCTCATAGTAAACGAAATATGCGGAAGGCGCAACCCATCGGCCCGGACAAGTATATGTATTCGGTATAGGTAATATGTATACGAATAAATAACAAAAAATAACCCCGACTTTTCGTCGGGGTTATGTGATATGTTTTAATAGGGCAAAAAAACACCTTTTGAATCATATACGCGCGCGCGAGTTTCAGACACGGAGAGAGCGCGAACGCTTTCCAAGTGAACCAGCCGGATTAAAGCGCCGGCATCAATCGTCCAAACCCACGAAGTCCCGTTTCTTTGGACGAAAAATTTCGCTTCCCCGAAAACGCCCGCGCCCCATG
>JBAYGK010000169.1:0-3484 GCA_041666665.1 Minisyncoccota bacterium | reverse complement strand
TCGGCGTTCGCGTCGCTTGTTCCCCACGAGAAGAGAAGTATGGAAAAGTCAACGAGATTCACTTTGCCGTCTTTATTCAAGTCAGCCCGCAGAGAAAGATCGGCCGCCGCTTCCTGTCCGATGCCGAGCGGCACGTTCGCGCTCCATCCGGTCAATTCCGTTTCCGAAAAAAAGGAACGCGCTCCCGCCGTATACGCTCCGACGGAAAGATTGTTTGTTGCCACTTGAAGCGACCACACCCCTTGCTCGTCCGCCGTACTCGTCGCAAAACGCTCCGCTCCCGAACCGGCGCGAAGAAAAACTTCCACTCCGCTTTTCGGCATGGCGCGTCCGGAGAAAACAAAACTCTCTCCCGGGTTTATCGTTTTATTCAGCGCTTGGATCGTCGGCGGAAACATAATTCCCGCTACGGTATTCATCGTGTTTGCAATCAAAGACACGGTTGACGTTATCATGACAGACTTCAGACCGGAAGAATCAACGGCATACATTCCAAACGTATAGGTGCCGCGTTCAAGCCCCGTCATGCCGGCGGTAAATTTTCCGTCATATCCGGAAGTTACGGTTGTTTTTTCTTTTCCATCAAGAAGAACGTATACTCTTGAATTCGGATACGCCGTTCCTCTGATGGAAACATCGGCGGTTTTCAAAAAATTCCCTCCGCCCGGTTCTCCCGCCCCGCCCGGTCCGGATCCGCCCGAACCGCCACCGATAAGATCCCCGCTACCGCCCCCCGAACCGGAGCCGGAACCCGATCCCGTACCGGTGCCCGTTCCCGTTCCCGCCCCGCTGTCGGGATCCGGTACGACGCCGACTTTGAACGAAAGAACGTAGTCTTCCGTGTTCTTGTTCATTTGATAGTCCCGACATCGTACATAAAATGAATATGTCGCGCTATCAGCCAGACCGCTTATCACAACATCGTAATGCGCATAAGCCGGAGTAGCTCCGATCTTTGATTTTGTCGGAAACGTCGCCGTCATCGCAGTGAAATCAATGCCGGTCGTGGTGGCATAACGGCAATAAGCGAACTCGTCCGTTTCAAGGGAGAGTTCCACCGCTCTCGTTCCGCCCATCAAAAGACCCGTCGGCATTCCATTGGAAATAACCGGCGGCGTTCTGTCGGTGGTGTCAATCGGTCCGACCGCGATGGGTTCCGTAAGAGCAATCATCGTTCCGCCGGAATCAACCACCGCGTCCGATGCGTTTCTTGTTTCAATCAATATTTTGTAAGATCGCGCCGCATCTCCGTTGACCAACTGATTGGTGCCGTCCGCTCCGTAAGAAGCGTTTGTTCCCAACTCAATTTGCACCACGTTACCCGCGGAAAGACTAGAAGACGAGTTGAGCGTAAAAGCGAGGGACCCGGAATATCCGGTTTGAATGACAACTCCTTCTTCTCCTCCGTTCGGCAAAGCCGCAAGACTGCGGTCAACATACGGCGCTCCATAAGAGGGCGCAACCGCAAAATCAATATCAAGCACATCAAAAGCGACGGGTATAAGAAAGGCATCGGTTTCCGGCGTAATGATTATTTTCCCCGAAGGAGGGACAGCCTGAGGAACGCGGAATTGGATGACATGATTCGCCGGAACGCCGGGAGAAGCATTCGTCAGCGTATCTTTCGCCAAATCGGGACGCAAGACCGCGCCGAAAAGAGTTGCCGAAAAAACAAACAGTGAAAAAATGCCGACAACCAAAGAAATTATTTTTGTTTGAAAGTGTAATGACTGCATATTCTCTCGTTATCATAATCATACCACGAGATTAGTCGAGAGTCTAAAGTCAAAAGTCAAAAGTCTGCAAAGTCGCGGCAAGTTGACATTTTAAAAATTCGCAGAATTTTCAAAATTGAGTCGGACTTTTGACTTTTGACTTTTGACTTTTGACTTTTGACTTTTGACTTATTTCACACACCGAAACCCAATCGCATTTCCCGTGAATGACGGGGGTATCCCCGAATGAAGGGTGTATATTCCCGCATCGGATCCGCTCAACCAATATCCGCCGCGGAACATTCCCATTACGCCCTCCTTTTTCACCCAAAAACGATCCAAATTGTAATTTTCATCCGATGTCGTCGCGTTTGTTGAAGAAGGAATGCCTTTCATGTTGGAACCGGTTACGAAACCCGAGTCAGGCGCGCCGACTCCGCCTATTTTTCCCTCCTCAATATTTTCACCCGTCCATTCCCATACATTCCCGACCATATCGTAAACGCCGAGAGATGAAATGCACTTCTCTCCCGAACCGGTCGGCGCCGGATCAAACGCATCGCGATTTTTATTCACGTTGCAGTCGGAAGAACTCCACAAAGACGGCGGATCGGGAGTCCCCATGGCGGCGAAAAACCATTCTTCATTGGTGGGCAATCTTTTTCCCGCTTTTGCGCACGCCTGCATCGCTTGATTTTGCGAAATATTTCTCCACGGAAACGCTCCCCTCACAGACACCGGAACGCACCTCGTATCCGCGATATTTGAACGCGTTTCTTCCTGATTTTTCGGAACATCGTACAGGCATGATTCGCTCGCGGAATTTTCGTACATATCTATGCAGTACCCTCCTTCGGGCGATCCGACATACGCCATCCCCTCCGCGCATGGCGACGTCTTGGAGACACCGGATAATGCGCCCGCCAACATTGAGTTCTCGGGATTCCTCCACGAATCGGCGGCGTTAATAACCAGAGTGCTCAAGAAAATAGCGCCCGTTACCACGAGAATGAACTTGAGGAAATTGAGAAGAATACGAAACATGATTTTTTAAAACTTTGGAAAGTCGGAATTTAAAATGCGCTTGTGCCCCTGTCGCACTCACAAGTGCATTTTATACTTTTTTTTCCAAAAAGTCAAGCGCGGGGAAAGGGTAAAAAAATATAAATCTCCTCTTTTTGATTGAAAAATTTTTTATCGGACGAACAGTACCATTTATACCATCTCCAACTAACCTCTTCCATTATATATTCCTGTTGCAAATACCGAAATCGCTACCCAAGGTCTCTCTATCTGTCTTTGTCAGATGATGAAAACCTGCGGTTTTCATACTTTCCCTTCCTCCTTAATGAAAGACCTTTGTCCGCGATTTCTAGCAAAAGCGAAGTGGTTAATCGGAGATGGTATTAGAATTTCCGATATCCAATTCCCAACAAAAATCAAAATGTTTAAATTCAAGAAACAATCATTTTCCAAAATTTTGATTTTATCATTGGATATTTCATTAGAAATTGGAAATTGGATATTGGAAATTTATTTCTCTCCCCTCCCCTCTTTCCGCAACCGCAAAAAAGCGACCGATGACGATCGCTTTTTCAATTCTCTATTTTTAATTCTCTATTCTCTATTCTCTCTTATCAATCGTCTATTAGACTTGTCCCACAATAAGAAATATGGTAACATAGAGGTATTACTCCTCTATGTTTTTTCATAACATGAACATCGATAAAATTTTAAACAACAACCGTTCAATTCGCGCCGTCTTGGGA
>JBAYGK010000168.1:0-3489 GCA_041666665.1 Minisyncoccota bacterium | reverse complement strand
TTCAAAGGCGTTCGTGGCGGTCGGCGGCGTTATTCTCGCCATCATGCTTTTTATCGCTTTCGCTTTCAGAAAAGTATCGGTTCCCGTATCATCCTCAAGGTACGGAATGATGGTGGTCGTATCTTTAATGCACGACGTAATCATCCCGACGGGCGCGCTCGCCATTCTCGGGCACTTCAATCCCTCTTTTGAAGCGGACATACTTTTTGTAACGGCGCTCCTCATCGTTCTCGGTTTTTCCGTTCATGATACCATCGTCGTGTTTGACCGGATCCGTGAAAATCTGAAAAACAAACTTTCATTGGATTTTGAAAAAGTGGTCGGCGCATCGCTTGAGCAGACCTTTGTTCGGTCCATCAACACTTCGCTCACACTCATTCTGGTGCTTGTTATGCTTCTCGTTTTCGGTCCCGCATCCACCTACAACTTCGCGCTCATTCTTTTGATCGGCGTTACGATGGGAACTTACTCTTCAATTTTCTTAGCCAGCCCGCTTTTGGTCGTTGTGGAAGAATATCAGAGAAAAAAAGCCCCTGTTTTGCCCGTCACCCCCGTCTACCAAAAAAAGAAAAAGAAATAATTTTCTTCATAAAAAGAAAAAAACGGCGCAAGCCGTTTTTTCCTGTAATTACGGGGGAAAAGAGGGTATAATAAAGATAAATAATTTCTAATTACCAATATCTAATTTCCAAGGGGCGGTTTTGTCATTAGATATTTCATTAGGTATTAGAAATTAGATATTGGAAATTTTCAAAAATGGTTCGTCGCATATTCAATCTTTTTCACAGAGAGTTCAGCGGTTTGCATGAAGCCGCGTATCTTTTGGCGGTATTCGCCCTGCTTTCTCAGGTTCTCGGTCTTTTCCGCGACCGCTTGCTCGCGCACACGTTCGGCGCATCGCAGATGCTGGATATTTATTATGCGTCATTCCGAATTCCCGATTTTCTTTTTGTGTCAGTTGCTTCTTTTGCATCGGCAACCGCCATCGTTCCGTTTTTCATTGAACGAATTAATCGCGGGCACGAAGAAGCGAAAAAATTCTTGAATGATATTTTCACTCTGTTTTTCAGCGCGATGGCGATTACTTCTCTCATCGCTTTCGCCTTGATGCCAATTCTCGCTCCGTATGCGGTACCCGGTTTTTCAGGAGCCAATCAAGCCGAAGTGGTCTTTCTCGCGCGCGTACTGCTTTTGTCGCCGTTTCTTCTCGGGCTTTCCAATCTCGTCGGCAGTATCACTCAATCGGTCAATAAATTTTTCGTTTTCGCCTTGAGTCCGGTTTTGTATAATTTCGGCATCATTCTCGGCATCGTTTTTTTATACCCCATGTTCGGACTTCTCGGAATCGTTCTCGGCGTGCTCCTCGGCGCTTTTTTTCATCTCGCGATCCAATTGCCCGTCATCCTCAAAGAAAATTTTTTCCCGCGATTCTCCGCTTCGGTTGATTGGAAAAGCGTGCGGAAAGTGGTTTTGCTTTCTTTGCCGCGCACGCTCGCGATGTCCGTCAACAACATTTCCGTACTCATTCTGATCACGTTCGCTTCTCTCATTTCCGTCGGCTCCATTTCCATTTTTCAGTTTTCGTACAACCTCCAATCCGTTCCGCTTTCCATCATCGGCGTTTCGTATTCCGTCGCGGCTTTCCCGACGATGTCGCGGCTTTTTGCGAGCGGAGAAAAAAAGAAATTCGCCGCGCAAATCACGAATGCCGCCAAACACATCATATTTTGGTCGTTGCCCGTTATCTTTCTGTTCATCGTTCTCCGCGCACAAATTGTGAGAGTTATTTTAGGTTCCGGACGTTTCAATTGGAATGACACCCGTCTTACCGCGGCCGCGCTCGCAATTTTTACCGTTTCTCTCGTGGCGCAAAGCCTTATCCTGCTTTTTACCAGAGGATATTACGCCACGGGCAACACCAAAAAACCGCTTGCGATGAATTTCTTTTGTGCCGTTCTCATAATCGTTCTCGCGTTTTTCTTTGTTCGCGCGTTTGCGGCGCAAAACGATTTTTTCTCTTTTTTGCAATCGTTCTTGAAAATAAAAGGAATAGAAGGCGCCGGCGTTATCGCGCTTCCGCTCGCCTACAGTATTGGTACCATTTTGAACGCTGTCATGCACTGGGTCGCCTTTGAAAGGGAATTTGCACAAGGGATGACCAGAGAAATTTCCCAAGCCTTTTGGCACAGCCTGACCGCATCGTTCGCAATGGGCATTGCCGCTTACGAAGGTCTGAACATCTTCGCTCTCGTTTTTGATCAAAATAAATTTTTAGGAGTTTTTCTCCAAGGATTTTTATCAGGAATTTTAGGAATAGCCGCCGGAGTGATCGTACTCATTCTTTTAAAAAATCCCGAATTTGAAACCGTGAGAGTGGAGCTGACCCGCAAGTTTTGGAAAGCGAAACCGATCAGCTCGGGACAGCAAGAGTTATGATTAAAGATTACCGATTACAGATTTAAGAATTCGGACGACAAAAAACCGCTTCGGAAATGCCGAAGCGGTTATTGATACGATGTTTTTTATCCTAATCCAGCAAGATGGAGAATAAACAACACGGAGGCGAAAGCAAAGATTCCTCCAAAGCTCCAAAAAAGATACTTCTTTGTTTCTTTAAGGACATCCAACAAAAATTTTTTCATCTTTTTTTCCTTTTTTAAAAAAATAGCAATTCTTTGCTGAAGCAAGTTCCATGTAACTTATATCAAACTTTAACTATTGTGTCAAATTTGTCTCGGCTGTATACCTATACCTATACCTATACTTATACCAGATACCTATACAACGTCACGTAATTGCGTTACTATAGGCAGTATGATAAATCGCCAAAACATTAGAAATTTCAGCATTATCGCTCACATTGATCACGGCAAGTCCACGCTTGCCGATCGCATGCTGGAGATTACCAATACCATTGAGAAGCGCAAAATGATGGCGCAGGTGCTTGATTCCATGGAGCTTGAACGCGAGCGCGGCATTACCATAAAAATGCAGCCGGTCAGAATGGAATATCAATACCAAGGGCAGCCCTATGTATTAAACTTGATAGACACTCCCGGGCATATAGACTTTTCTTACGAAGTATCCCGTGCTCTCAAGGCCGTAGAAGGCTCTATTTTGCTCGTGGACGCGACACAAGGCGTGCAGGCGCAAACACTTACCACACTTGAAATGGCGCGCGAATCCGGGCTTACCATCATTCCCGTCGTCAGCAAAATTGATTCGCCGATAGCGCGAACGAAAGAAGTAAAAGAAGAAGTAGCACAGCTCCTCAATTGTTCAGTAGACGATGTTCTCGCCGTTTCGGGAAAAACAGGGGAAGGCGTTGATGAGGTTCTTCGTGCCATCATTGAAAAAGTTCCCCCCCCACTCTTCAGAGGGGAGGGTTGGGGTGGGGTGGAAATTGACACAGAGCAACAAAATTCCATCTCCAAAAGCATGGAAGGGGAAGAATCGCCTCAGGCTCTCGTTTTTGATTTTCAGTATTCC
>JBAYGK010000167.1:0-3516 GCA_041666665.1 Minisyncoccota bacterium | reverse complement strand
TCGTCTCATGACGGGAGACATTGAAGTGGAGGCCACGTGGTACGCTTTTGCGGTGGTCATCGTTTCCATCATTATTGACTACTCTCGTTCGCGCGCTCTTATGAAAGTGGCGAAAGAAACGGGGAGTCAAGCGCTTGAAGCCGATGCCCTGCATTTCAGCACCGACATTTGGAGCTCCGCCGTGGTTCTTGCCGGTCTTGTCTGCGTACTCTTTAACATAAAAGGAGCCGATTCCATTGCCGCCCTTTTTGTCGCAATTATCGTCATGAAAGTCGGATACGATATGGGAAAAAGAACCTTTGATGTCCTTATTGACGCCGCGCCCGCCGGAATCGCCGAAAAAGCGAAAGATATTCTCATGGATATTCCCGAAATTATTGAAGTGGACAGAATTCGCGCGAGGGCAATGGGTCCGAATGCCTCCATTGACGCCCTCATCGTCGTCGGAAGAAAGATGAACGCCGAGGCACTGCACGACATAACCGAAAAAGCAAGGGCGTCCATTCAAGCGGAACTTCCGGAAGTTGAAGTTCTCATTCATACGCGATCCATTCCGCTTTCAACCGAAACCATTGTGGAAGCCATCCATATTTTGGGACATAAATACGGTTTTCCCGTGCATCATGTTACGGTGGACATGTTAAACGGCAAACGCTATATCAATTGCGATTTGGAAGTTCTTCACAACTTGACGGTACTGCAAGCGCATGAAAAAGCGTCGGAATTTGAAAAGCACATCCGGAAAGATATCGGCGAAGATGTGGAAATAAATACTCATATTGATCCTTCAAACGATCAGTCTTCCGAGAGCGAGGATGTCAGCCCTGCGGAAATGGAAAAAATAACCCGCGAGGTGGCAGAAGCGGTGAGGCAAGTTCCGCAGATTAAAAATGCGCACAATATCCTCGCACGAAAAACGGGAAATGAAATTGTCGTAACCGTGCACTGTCATGCCGACCCGATGATGTCCATTAAGGAAGCTCATGGTTATGCGGAAAGAATTGAATATTTCCTCATGGAGAAAAAAGAATATCGCATCAACCGCGTAGTCGTGCACGTGGAGCCGGGAAAAATGTAAAAATCACACATTTTTGCCTTAAGAATTGCCGCAAAAGTGACTTTAAAAAAACAATATGCATTCCAAATGTATGGAAACGCAAAACGGCCAAGGCAACGGCCGTTTTGCGTTTTTGTGCGATTGACATAATGAAATTTTTACATGGTTGACTAATATATTGTTATATGGTAGCATTTACCCAGAACCAAGAAGTTCTGTGACAGTAACCAAAAACATGATAGGAGGCCGCCATGGCTGACAACACGAAAGAAGTAAGAAGAAACCCTCTCCCCCGCGAACACCGAGTACAGCTTTGGGAAGCGAGAAAAGCTTTTGCTTGGGGAATGGGATTCAAGCCCGTGGGAGATTTTTATAAATCCCTGCCGGAAGGAATCACATCGGTTCGTCTGGATGTAAAAAACAAAACGCAACACGAGCCGGTCGTCGGCGAAGTATGGGAAGTGAACGCCAGCTTTTTGCGGCACACCAAAGGAAGCGATATCCTCTTTGTGGAATGCCGCCTGATAAAAAAGGTGAGCGAAGCAAAAGAAAAGTCCGCTCCCAAACCGCACATAACGAGAGGCAATCTTAATAAGCAAGACGCAAAATGGAAAGCAAACGTCGTGTATGATTGGGGTATGGGATTCGTTCCCGTTGAAAAAGAGAAATTTGAATCCATTTTTCCGGACCAGGAAAAATCCTTGCGTCTTAACATCAAAAATAAGGACGAACACCACCCTGTGGAAAAAGAAGAGTGGGTGGTAACCGGTTTGGAATGGAGACACAAAGACGGCGACGTTGACCCTCAAGGCCGCCTCATTGTGCACATTGACGGTCTTCTGAAAGAAAAGGTCGTTGAATGTGAAAAAAAATTCAATCGCCGTACGCAAGAAGTGGTGAAAATTATCCGTTCGGGAGAAGTGGTTGAGAACGAGGAAATTGAAAAATGTTCCAAAATAATCACTCCGTACACGGATCCGAAACGTCCCGACCGAATTATCTATATGGAATGCTACGTGACCGAAAAAGGAAAGGTGGAGGAACAAAGATATCATTCCGAGGAACCGCTGGAAGAATGGAAAGAAAATCGCGCAGTCATTCTTCGCGGGCTCATTGAAGACATGATTGAAAAACCTTACGTGGAAAAATACGAAGGCGAACTGCGAGATTCGGTTAAACTTCCGAAAGAACGCGGGTCTCTTCACGCATAATCACTATCGCCAAAAACGGCGCACAAACAGCCGGCAAAGAATAAACTCTTTGCCGGCTTTTTATTGACCTTTCAAAAATCCCGCGATTGCCCGCGGAAAAATCGCAATTATGACTTGGGGTTTTTGCGGTTTGCAATCGGGAATGAAACTATAAAATCCGTTCCCTTTCCTTTTATGGACTCTACGAATATCTCTCCGTTCATCGTATTTATTATTTGTTTCGTTATCCACAATCCGAGACCCGTCCCTTGAATATTTTCCGTGTCATCGTCCCTGATGCGATAAAATTTTTCAAACAATCGTTTCTGTTCCTCCGAGGATATTCCGATACCCGTATCGCTTACGCGAATCATGACTTTTTCCTTCGCGCTATCAAAATACGCTTTCACGGTTATCCCTCCCGCAACCGTATATTTTATGGAATTTCCGATCAGGTTCGTCATGATTTGGCGCATTCTGTCCTGATCCGCCGAAACATGAGGAAGCCCTTCTTCCGTCTCGCACGAGAGAGAAAGTTTTTTATCGGCGGCAACCGCATGAAAAGAATCCGTGCTCTCGCGGACGGCTTTTCCGACATCAATATCCTCAAATGTGAAGTTCATCCGTCCCTGTTCCAGCCGAGACACGTCAAGAATGTCTCCGATAAGGGTGTTCAATTGTTGTACGGAAATATCAATTCTCCGCAAATTTTCCTTGTTTTTGTCATCAAGCGCCGGCATTTCTTTCAGCATGCTTGCGTATCCGCGTATAACGACGAGAGGCGTCCGAAGTTCGTGCGCCGCCATTGAGATAAAATTGTCCTTCATGGAATCAATCTCCTTGAGCCGTTTATAGAGAACGGAATAATCGGCGCTGCGCACCTGACGAATCAGAAGAATGAAAATGCCGATAATGATAAAAATCAAAAACAAATACGATTTCATTACGTTTCCGGAAACGATATCGTCAACCCACTTCATGGAAAAATCGTTCACAAAATAAGCAACCACCCTTTCGGAACTGTCGGCGATTCCACGGATCAAGACGAAATGCCTTTCGCCGTTTATTTCCATAGGGAAGAATACCGATCTGTTCCTCAAAACTCCGATCTGCTCATCCGCCACCTTGTTAACAAACTCATCCTGCTGTTCCCTTCCGACCTCTTTCGGGTCAAGGGATGCGATAACCGTGGAGGAAGCGGGGATGGCCGAGGCTCCATAATTGAGCTTTACGACGATGAATCTTGAAAGAGAAGGATTCTTTTCCTTA
>JBAYGK010000166.1:0-3535 GCA_041666665.1 Minisyncoccota bacterium | reverse complement strand
GGTGCGGGAGATTGCCGAGTTTTTTACGGATGTCGCCATACGTTCGCAGAACGAAACGCTTGAAGAAATACTTGACGAACTCATGGGGAGCGATATCGTTTCCGTGGTATTTTCCGAAGACGAAGACCCCACTGCGCCAGAGGCTTCGCGGGGCAAGTCTGAAAATGAGAAATTCAAAAGTCCGTTCAAAGAATATTATTTCAGCCGGGAAAAATTTGAAAAGAACAAAGCGGAATTTTTGATTTTTCTTTCTTCTCTCCGCGTGTTCGTCGGGGCGCTTCGCGAATACAAACGGGGATTTTTGCTTCGGACACCCGACCTCGTGGAATTTGTTGACTTGCATGAAAAGAACAAAATTCAAGTGACCGATACGAGTCCTTTTGTTTCGGGGAGCGAGTCCGTAACCCTTCTTTCCGCCCACAAAGCGAAAGGGCTTGAATTTGATACCGTTTTTACGCTTTCCTGCCAGAACGATGTCTGGGCGGGGCGCGGTATTCATTCCAACCTGCCGTTCCCGGAAAATCTCGCGCTCGCGCCGGCGGGCGATACTCGCGATGATCAGATACGGCTTTTTTATGTGGCGCTCACCCGCGCGAAAAGGCATTTGTATATCACTTCGTATGAAACAAAAGAAGACGGAAAAGAATCCCTCCCTCTGGAATTTTTGGTAATGTCCGAGAACGAAAATTCTTTCTTCGGCGAATCCGAGGATTCCGCGGACGAGGTCATTCTTCCGGACGGCGAACTTTTATCGGAAGAATGGAAAGCGCTTCTCGCGCCCCCGTATATCGCCGACGAAGAGGCGCTTCTCCGCACGCTTCTGGAAGAATATCAGATGAGCGTGACGCACTTGAATAATTTTCTTGACGTAACGGAAGGCGGTCCGCAGGCGTTTTTGGAGCACAACCTCCTCCGCTTTCCTCAATCCAAAAGCCCTTCCGGCGGATACGGTTCGGCGATGCACGGGTCTGTGGAAAAAATTTACACCTATGTAAAGCGGGAAGGAAAACTGCCGGACATTGCAACCATTCTTTCGTGGTTTGAAGAAGAGCTGGCATATCAACGGCTTTCCCCGCGCGACCACCGGCATTTCCTGAAACAGGGAAAAGACGCTCTCGCCATTTACGTGAAAGAAAAAGCGGACGCATTCAGTCCGGAACATCGCATAGAACAGGATTTCAAAAATCAGGGCGTGTGTATCGGCGATGCGCCCCCCCACTCCGCCCTAGGCTACGACGGGGCAAGGATAACGGGGAAGATAGATAAAATGATTCCGGCAGGCGGAGGTGCGATGAAAGTAACGGACTTCAAAACCGGAAAGTTTTTTGAAAATTGGGAGATCGGCCGCGCTGATGAAAAAATAAAATTATACCGTTATCGCCGCCAGCTTATTTTCTACAAATTGCTCGTGGAAAATTCACGCGACTTCTCAAAATTTACCGTGAACGAAGGATCGCTTGAATTTCTTGAACCCGATAAAAAAGGCCGCATCCGCGAATTGACCGCCGAAATTACCGATGAAGAAACCGCGCGGACGAAAGCGCTCATTTCCGCCGTCTATAAAAAAATAATCGCGCTTGATTTTCCCGATATTTCAAAATATCCGAAAGATTTGAACGGAATCCGGCAATTTGAAGACGATTTGCTTAGCTAATATTTTTTTGACATTATTTCAATCTTGCGGTAATCTTCGGTAAGAAAACTTAAAAAAAGAGGAGTAAAACATGTTAAAAAACATCATTCATTTTATTTTTGAACTCGGACATCAACGACATACGCCGAGAAGCGGGTGGCAGTATCTTCGGATAAAAGATTTGCAGAACGATGCCGAACATTCCGCGCGGGTTGCACAGATCGCTTATATACTTGCGATTTTGGAGGGACACGATGATCCTTGCCGCGTTGCGACAATCGGTCTTTTCCACGAAATTTCAGAAATCCGCACGAACGATCCGAACGCCATTTCAAAGCAATACGTTGTTTCCGACGAGGATCGCGCTGTCAAAGACCAAACGGCGGATATCGGTGAAGCGGGAAGCGGAATATTGGCAATGTGGCGCGAATGCGAAGAACACAAAACGCATGCGGGAAAGATCGCCAAAGACGCCGACCGTCTTGAAATGATGTTTACGGCGAAAGAGTATATGGAGGCCGGCTATCCCGATGCGATTGATTGGTTCAAGAGCGCCATCGCTCTTCTTGAAACAAAGACCGCGAAAGAGCTTGCCGAAGAGTTATCGGGAATAAGTTCCAACGAATGGTGGAGGAAATTGCAGTACCGGAAAATACAAAAATAGAGAACAACAAAATCGCCGCCGAAATGCGGCGGTTTTCTTTTTTTGCCAACGGTTGCGTTCCTTGGGTATTTGTGCTTATATAAAATCAGGTTCATTTTATTCCGCAGGAGGGTTTTATGTCTACATGGCAATTATTTGTTTTAACGTTTTTTTCTTTGGATTTTGCAATTTCTTTGCTTGTTATTTGGGGTTTTGCCTTGTTGATGGCGGCCATGCTTCTCGCTCTGCCGAATTTTTCGCGGTATTTGGAAAAGAAAACCGGTCGCGTCGGATTTTCCGATGAAAATATTATCGGGATCAAAAAATTCGTTTACCTCGCTATGGGCGTAATAGCCATTATTTCCATGTTCGCTTCCGCAACCGCCGGTCTGTTTTATATCCCGATTCTTTTGGAAACGTCAATAAAATGGTTGAGTGCGGCTTATTTATTGGTTACCGTTGCCGAGTGGAGAAGAATTTCTTTGAGGGAGTTTTTGGAATGTATCGTCCCTTTTTACGCTTGGGAAATGAAGAAACAAAAGGAACGCACGGAACAACCGGGGAAACTGACAACGAAGGGTGCGGCAAAAAAACTTCTCATTGCACTCGTTATCGTAACGGTTTTATCCGTTATTCTTTCCGGTCTTTTTTCTTAAGACAAAACGGTTTACCTGTGCAAGGTAAACCGTTTTTTTTATCCGTGAATCCAAAAACTCCTCGTCCGTCATCCTCGCGCATGCGGGGATCCATGTAGTTAAGCGACGGTTTGGATTCCACTGCGCGGGAATGACAACTTAAATCTGTTTTTAGAGATAAAGTTGAGTTTTTGGATTCACGGTTATCGGCTTTACAATTTTTTCATTATATGCTATATTATAACCATAAGGATATACTGCAAGCAGTTCATTTACAAAAAATACCCTGAGGAGGGAAAAATGGATAAAGAAAGAAAAGATTCAAAAAGCGGAAAAGCGTTTGCTGTCGGTGCCGTTGCCACGTTTTTTATCGGCGGAACAATAGGTGTTGCCGGTTATGGCGGCGCTATCGCACTGGTTGTGGCGACTGTGTCTTTGGCTTTGTATGCGAAGTTCTTTCGGTATGTTGTTTGGGGATAAAAACCCGAGTAAAGAAAAAGCGGTTTGCCCCGATTTCGGTAAACCGCTTGCTTTTTAAAAAAGCGAAACTCGTTGTTCTTTATAAGGTGTTGATATGATAAAATTCATTTTACCGTTTTTGGCGTTCTCCGTTGTTATTTTCTT
>JBAYGK010000165.1:0-3543 GCA_041666665.1 Minisyncoccota bacterium | reverse complement strand
GCGGAAGATGAGTACTTGGAAATCACGCCGAAGTCAGTACGGCTTCGCAAACAAGGTTTGACCGAAAATGATAGAAATAGAATGAAACGGGCGACGCAATAAGTATAAGGGATTAGTATCCCCTTCGCTAAAAGCTACGGCGGGACAAGTAAGGAGAAGTGACGACGACCACGCAACGAGCGGAACCAAGGGCAACCCTTAAGGAGCGAGTTTACGAGCGGGGAAAGGGTTGCCCTTGGTGGAGCGAAATCAGTACCAAATACAAAATAAAAACGACCCTCCGTTTCGGAAGGGTCGTTTGATCTGAGAATGCCTTAGAAGAAAAACTCAATGGCGTTGCCGACGATTATTGCGGCTATTACCGTACCGAAAACAACGGGACCTGCAATGGCGGCGGGTGTAAACAAAGCTACGACACCCGGTGATACGGCTATTGCCACGGGAAGAGCTGTTGGGTATTTCTCTTTAAGTCTGGTAATGGGATTTTTTTCTGTTTCCGCCTCAAGGTGAGATCGTTTTCTCAGAAAACTATTTGTCAATACCGCTACTCCGGCCGTTACTAAAAAAGAAAAACCGAAAATCGGATCAGCCGATGTAAATATAAAAACAAGAGCCGCAAACACAGCAGACAAAGCCGCTATTACGCAAAGAAATTGCTTTAATATCCTCATATCTTCTTGTACTTTTTTCTTCCCTTCTCTTCTTCGGAAGAAGGGTGTTTTTTTACCTGTTTTAAGGTTCATGTGTGTTCTCCTGTGTGTTTGTGATAGGACAAGGTTTCCTGATGTTAACTGTATCATATATGAGTGTGGTTGTCAAATTTCAGACCGATGCAACCCGCCTCCGTTGCCGGACGGAGGTTGTACCTCCGTTCGGAATGTTTGGAATGGACGAGTTACTCTTGTCGTACAAACGTTCCGGAGCGGGGTACAACCCCGCTCCGGCGACACCAGCGACAATGTTTAAAAAAGCGCTCCGATCGTGTCGGAGCGCTTTGTGTTTTTACGCGCATTTTTCTTCGGCGTATTTAATGCCGAGCGCAAATGCTTTGTTGTTTGCTTCTCTTGTTTTTTTCGGAACTTTTGCAAGAATTGACGTCAAAAGAACATCGGCGTTTACGCATTTGGTTATATGAACCATTATGCCGAGAGCGAGGGTTGATTGCGTGGCAATGTTCCCGATCTCCCGCTTTGCGATTTCCACCACCGGTATTTCAATGATGCGCCATTTTTTCCGATCGTCATCGGCAGGGTATACCAGATTCGGATCAATGACGATAATTTCGCCGGGCCTCACGTCTTTTTTGCATTTCTGATAGGATGCATTGGCGACCGAAAGCATGAAATCTATTTCGCCCGGAATGGCGTACGGATAATAAATTTCGTCTTCATCGCACAGAATATCAATGAAGGTCGGGCCGCCCCTCACTCGAGAGGTGTACGTCCCGATTTTCAACGAATGCTTTCCTTCTTTGATCGCGGCAACGCACAGAATATCTCCCGCGGTGAGAACCCCCTGACCTCCGACGCCGGTAAAACGAATTTGCATTTTTGTCATATCAGCCTCCTCGTTTTTCGGCTTCTTTTTGAATCCGTTTCACATACTTTTCGTATGTTGTGCAGTATTCTTCCGTTTCGGGGTCTTTTTTTAAAACGCCGATGGGGAATTTCCCTTCTTTTTCTTCCGCGGACAACTTTTTGAATTTATCGGACGGAACGGCAATGCCATCAATCCAATCGCCCATTTCTTCCGGTTTTCCCATTCCGTTTTTACTGCCGAAGTTCACCGGACATCCGGAGAACACTTCAACGAAACTGAAACCTTTATGTTTGAACGATTCGGAAAGAATGTTTTCCAGTTTGATGAGATTAAGCGTTGTGCTTCTTGCGACAAAAGTCGCCCCCGCGCCGATTGCCAGATTGCAGGAATCAAAAGTCCGGTCAATATTTCCGAACGGCTGAGTGACCGCCCACATTCCTTGCGGAGTGGTCGGACTTGCCTGCGAGTTGGTCAATCCGTAGATGAAGTTATTGATGATAATATAATTCAGACCCACGTTTCGCCGACATGCGTGAATAAAGTGATTTCCGCCTATGGCTAAACCGTCCCCGTCTCCCGAAACAACAATAACGTGTTTTTCCGGATGCATGAGCTTGATGCCCGTTGCATAGGCAATGGCTCGGCCGTGCGTCGTGTGGACGGTATTGCAGTTTATATACGAACTGATACGTCCGGAACAACCGATGCCGGATACCACGCAGACATCTTTCATATCCCAGCCGTTCGCGTCAATGGCGCGTATAATCGCTTTCAAAACCATGCCGTCTCCGCAACCCGGGCACCACTGCGTAGGCAATCTTTCCGTTCTCAATTTGGATTCGTAATCATATGCCATGTCGCATCTCCCGTAATTTTTCCATAATCTCAAGCGGAGATATCGCGCGGCCGTTCACCTTGGAGAGGAACTCCGGACGATTTCCCATGGAACGTTCCACCTCGCGCAAATATTGACCTTTATTCATCTCAACAACGAGAATTTTTTTCGGGTCAAATTTTTTCGCGAGTTCGGACATTTCCATTTCCGGACTCGGCCAAAGGGTGAGGGGGCGGAACATGCCGACCTTGATTCCTTCATTTCTCAATCTGATTATCGTTTCGCGAGCGGACAAAGAAACGGAACCGTAGCACAGAATGAGATATTCGGCGTCATCCAGCCGGTATTTTTCATAAAGTTCAATTTCATCAAGATGAGCTTCCACTTTTTTGAAGTGCCGGTCTATCAGTTGCTGGCACAAAACGGCATCTTCCGTAGGGAAACCCGTTGCGTCATGCGTTAACCCCGTAATATGATACGGGCGGCCGGTAAAGAAAGGATTGAGTATCGCCGGCTCGTCGTCTTTAACGTTGTAGGGCAGGTAATCTTCGCTCATGTTTACTCGGCGGTTCACGATTGTTTTTTGAATGTCCGCAAGGTCGGGAAGGACGACGTCCCTCGCCATATGTCCGAGCGTTTCGTCCAAAAGCACAATAACCGGTTGCATGAATCTTTCCGCCAGATTAAAAGCGCGGATGGTTTCCGTATAGCATTCTTCCGTTGTTCCCGGAATAAGCGCGATGGTTTTCACGTCTCCGTGCGTCGGCGCTTCCGCCTGAAGCACGTCGCTTTGCGCCGGACGCGTCGGAAGTCCGGTGCTCGGTCCTCCGCGCATGACATTTACTATCACCAGCGGAACTTCCGCCATGTGCGCTTGTCCTATCTGTTCGGATTTAAGCGACATGCCGGGTCCGGAAGTGTTCGTCATTGATTTTGCTCCGGACATGGATGCCCCGAGCGGAACGCTGATGCCGGCAATTTCGTCTTCCATTTGGATGAACTTTCGTCCCAAAAGAGGGAATCTCGCCGACAGAATGTGCATCACCTCCGATGAAGGAGTGATGGGATAGCCGCCGAAAAAAACGCATCCGGCGTCTTCCGCGGCCAATGCGACAAGTTCATTGCCGCTTGCTTTAAGCTTTCTCATTTTCTCCCTCCTTTTTCGGAAG
>JBAYGK010000164.1:0-3553 GCA_041666665.1 Minisyncoccota bacterium | reverse complement strand
TCTAAAGAGAGGGGGGAGGAAAACGGAAAGAGATTATTTTGAGATATGCTGGTAAAAATTTACTTGAAAATGAGATATTTGGTATTTTTTTAAAACAAAAAATTTCAGTTAGTATGACAAAAAACAGTTAAAAAAACAAAAATTTAAAAATCCGCCATTGTAAGTTTTTTAAGTTTTAACCATCACCATCTTATATGCAAGCATATAATTCCTTCACTCGGAGAAAATGTAAGTGCACTTCCATTTTCCCTCTCGCTCGAAATTATAACCATAATATCCGACACGGAATATATGCGGAATTTACAGACGGAACTAAGGTTTATACAATTGTTGCAAAAAGAGGAATTGGCGGACAATTTTTAAAAGAAATAACATAAAAACCCTTGCGAACATGTCGCAAGGGTTTGAGCGGTTTTAATTATCATTCAGACCATGGGTCATTTTTCTTCAACCCAAAAGTATGCACCATCTCCCGTTAAGAGGACGGTAAAACGAACGGTAAAGTTCGAAAATTCTACTGGGTAGCCATCACGGGCTGATTTATCTTCTCTGCAATAAAATTCAGACCCCTGAAATCCCACACATATATAATCCCTGATCCGCACGCTCAATGAACAAGCATTTTCATCCAGCGTTTTCAAAAATTCTGCCAGTTCAAAAACAAAAGCATTCAGACGCTGAAACTTATATTCCCTTTCCTCAAGAGAAACACGCAGTTTCCCTAAGTCATGGTCAATCATTCGTTGTAAAGTTTTTGTGGTCATTTTTTTCTCCCACTCCCAATATAACCGTTATACACGAGTGCCGTTCAGCCAAACTATCAAAGCACCCCATTAAACCTAAAAAGAAATCTGGTATTAATATTATCATATATTTATATTTTTGTCAAATTCACCAAAAACACCTTCGTGAGTTTTTTAAGTTTTGTAACTTTTGCAAGTTATATGTATCTCGGGGGTGCTTACAGAGATTAGATCACACATAAATTTTTGTTGCGACAAAAATTTTGCGCGACCCCGTCTCTTCTTACAGAAGCAGTACACCTTTTCAATATTTTGTTTCGTACCTCACAAAATATTTGAAGAAAGTCTTACGGAATGTGTCCCATCCCATTCCTCGCCTCCCCGTGCGCGGGGATGGCTCCGACCTTTCCCGCTCGCAGGCGGGACCCCGCCAGCGGGCGGTGGCAAATCCCTGTGCAAAAGCAAGCAGTTCATTCGCTTAAGCACCCCAAAATTAAAATTGGCGGAGAGACCTCTGTAAAAGAGGACTCACCGCCAATTTTAATTTTGGGGTGCTTACAGAGATTTGAACTCTGACTAAAAGCTCCACAAGCTTTTGTGCTAACCATTACACTATAAGCACCATGTGTTACACACTTATACCAGATTTCGCTCAAGAAGTCCAGATGCCAAACCTGAATATGCCCCGGTCTTTTCTTTCGGGACAAAAAAGAAATCTGTTGCGAAAAACTATACTCCCACGCCCGCGAGGGTCAAAAAGGCGGTGAGCCCGATGACGATAACCAAAAACAGTCCAAAAATCAGTATTCCGTCGGGAGTGCCGAAAAATCTTTTGATCATAAAATTAATTGTTTGCTAAATTGATAAAACAAACCTCTGCTCTCTCCTCCTCTTCCATTGTACCACAAAAAACGCAAGGGAAGAAAAGGGGGCTGTGATTATCCCGTTGTTCTCCATTCTCTCCGTAAAATTACCCATGAGACCGCGAGCGAAACGAGAAACAGCGTTGCGCCGTAAAAACAGGGGGTGCGAAAAGGTATCGTCATCGGCGCTCCGGAACATCCAATCTGGCTTCCCGCCGCATAATCCAAATAAAGCTTGATGAAATTTCCCCACGCGAAAATCGTTCCGCCGGTCAAAAACCATGATATATATTTTTCTTGGATCATTCTCCGATTTGAATCCTCTTTTTTTAAAATGAAGATGGTCCAAAAAAACGCCGCGAGAAACGCGAATGCTCCATAAAAACAGGGTGTTAATACGGGATTCGGATAGGTGCAATTTTCAATCTTGAATATCGTCCCCTCCGCGCCGTAAAAACGCAAAAAGTCGTCGTAGACGGAGAGAAAAGCAACGATGGTGCCTGCAAAAAGAACAAGGGCTTGCGCAAAATAATATTTTTTCATTATGTTTTAATATTTTTAATAGAAGAATAGAAGAATTATAACAACGATAGTAATCTTTCTATTTTTCTATTTTGTTATTTTTCTATTTTTTCACAACACTCCACCGCTCTCCTCCAAAAAATCTCCGAACAATTTCATCAGCCGTTTGAGCTCTTCCGGCGCGGGCGGGCACGCGATATCCCCCACTTTCCGTATCGGAACTATTTTTGAAGAAGTGCTGGTCAAAAAAACACCGTCATATTGCGGTAAATCTTCGGGGCGAATGTCTTTTTCTTCCACCTCGTAACCGTTTTGTTTCGCGACGTGAAGCACGGCTTTTCTGGTTACTCCCAAAAGTATTTCCTCTTCGCGCGGAGTATAAATGGTGTTCCCTTTTATCGTAAAAAAGTTTGTGCGCGTGCCTTCGGTGATACAGCCGCGGCAGTTCACGAGCGCGGAATCATAACATCCGGCGGCGCGTGCATCGCGGTACGAAAGATAGCTTTGCAACATGTTGAGCGTTTTCGCGTGGGGATAGAGCCGTTCATACTGCGTAACAGAGAGCGAAACGCCTTCGTGATACATTTTTTTGTCGGGGAAAAACGGATTAAGGCAAAGTATGGAAAGAAAAGCGTCTTCTTTTTTGGGCGCGCCGATAAGCAGAACCTTCAGATTATACGTTGTTTCTTCCGTTTTATTTACAAGGTCAAGTATTGCGTTTTTTATCATTTCTCCGGAAAAAGGGTGTTCCAATCCGATAATAAGCGCCGAGCCGAGAAGCCGTTCCGTATGATGATCCAAAAAATACACGATGCCGTTTGAAACCCGCACCGCTTCGTACACTCCAAAGCCGTAGGTATATTCTATTCGTTCAAGAGAAACAACCGCTTCTTCTATCGGGTGTATCTCGCAATTTTTAGAAAAGTATTTGAAAGACATGGCGACGAGTTAAAAGTTAAAAGTAACCACCGCCCGCGGGCGGGGTCCCGCTAGCGAGCGGGAAAAGTTGAAAGTCCGACGACGATTATTGCGGCAAAATTTAACGGGGGGGGATTATTCTTTTTCGGTTGTTCCTCCCGCTTTTTCCACCGCTTTCTCGTATTTTATTTTTTGAAGAAACATCGCGGTCCGATCGTACACCACGCCGCACATGGAATAGAAAAGACCGACCGCGCCGGAAAGGGAGAGGGGCGAAGAGGTAAGGCTCAATGAAGCGAGACCAATCATGAGATTTTTCTTGGTATCTTCCGAAAGCTCTTTCATTCTCTCATCAAACTCGTCATGCAGTTTCTGTAAAACGGCCTGTTGTCCGGTTTCGGGAATTTCGCCTATCATTTCAAGAAGTCCGGTTTCCCCGCCGACTTTTTTAACCGATTCTTCCAAACGATGCATTTTTTCTTTGAACAATCGTATCTCTTCCGTTAT
>JBAYGK010000163.1:0-3589 GCA_041666665.1 Minisyncoccota bacterium | reverse complement strand
GAGCGATCTGCACTTCGGGAGACCCGGTATCGGTCTCGTGGACCCGAACCTTCTTAATTAACGTTTCTTTTGTCTTTTTCTTTAACATTGCCACATCCTAGCATAAATCGGCTTTTTTTGCAAGACCCCAGCCAAAAAACGGCAAACAAGGTCATTTTCACACAAAAAAATCACCGCGACGAATCTGTCGCGGTGATTTTTATTGCTTTATCTGCAATTTTATTGTTGATGAGTCCCTTCAATCATTTTTCGCGCCGCTTCATCCATTTGGTGTTTCAATGCTTTTTTTAAAAGATTGGCTCAACGCCCGCATCTTTGTATTCTTCATAATAATTGTCCGGAACGTTTGTTAAATTCATCGTTATCATCTTTGCATTCCTCTTTAAGCGCATGAATACGTTTTTTATATTCCTCCGTCCTTGCTTCTTTACTGCTGTCGCGCGGTAGCGGCGGTTGTGTCGGATACGGATATTCTTTCTCTTTTTTAACTTCCGGTACTGAATCCCTGTACCCTGCCGGTTTTTTTTCAAACATGATTTTGTTTTATTTACCGATAATAATGCCTCCATTATACGCCCCCGACGATTTTGACAAGGAAAAACAATGTAACTGCTTACACCCTACTTGTCATTGCGGGCTTGACCCGCAATCCACGACGTAACGACGTGGATCCTGAATCACACCACAAGAGTATTTCCAATTTTATACTCCCTACGGTCGTTAAAATTTAGGTCAAAAATTAGGTCAGTTCAGGATGACGACGAACGATTTATGGCTCTATTTTGAGTAAAATTGAAAGGGGTTTGAACAGTTACAAAACAATCTCGCCGTTTGACGAGGTTGTGTTGATCGTAATAAAAATATTTTTACGAATACAGCTCGCTGTGCGTTCCTATCGCTTCAAACAGAATGGCGCTATCATGAATTCTGTCAAACACCGCGCGAAAATCACCGGTAATATTCATGCTCCACAAACCATCGTAAGAGCCGTTTAATTTATGAATATGAAGTTGCGGATTGTTTTGATCTTGAACAAATAGCACCAAGCGCGTTTTAAATTGCTCGCGAATTTTTACGGGCATTTTTTTATACTGTTTTTTGAACAAGGAGGAATAATGGAGTTCCATAAGAAATTAAGAATCCAAACTTTTTATCATCGCCTCGGCGGTCGGGAACGGCCCCTTCGCTTTTCCCGATACCAATTCAGCGCGCGCCTCCTTCACAATATTTTCAAGATACGCCGTCATTTTGGGCGCGGAAGACAGTTCTATTGTGCCTGTTCTGGCAAACTGTTTTAATGTAACATTCACCAGTGAACTTAAAGACAAACCGAGCTCGGAAGCTCGCCGTTGCGCGTCTTTTTTTACACTGGAATCAATTTTAAGATTTACCTGAGTTTTCATGTTATTTGTTGATATAGTATGTATACCATAAGTATATATTTATGGTATGTAAATGTCAAGCGAAAAAATCACCCCAAACGAAATTTGAGGCGATTTTTGTTACAAATTTTATTACTAATGATTCTGCTCAATCATTTTCCGCGCTACTTCGTCCATTTGGTGTTTTAATGTTTCTTTCTGCTCGGCGGTCAGGTTTTTGGAAAACATAAAGCCCTGTAGATGCTTTTCTTTTTTGGGGCGATGATTAGTAGGTTCTCTTTTGTTCTTTTGGAATTTCAACGAGAGTGTAACCAGCTTGTTTCATCTCCGTTTTTTTTACGAACACAGGGTAAAAGTCAGGGTAATGTCCGCATACTTCCCCGTGAATATCATAGGCCGTCGTTCCGTGCCGTTTGGTTTTTCTGCCGATATGTTCCCACTCTTTACGGTCAACATTCGTCAAAAGAACTTCATCGCTTTGGGATTCGGGGTGCGTGTAGTATTCTAACGTTTTTTCCCGCTCCGTGGAGATATTTTTGCCTTCAACCTCATCAATTTTATTCAAATTCCGCTCGTTTTCGTTCGCCATCGGCGGTACGATATTTTCGTTTGGTGCTCCTTCCATCATAAAAATATTTTATTAAACATAAACTTCTAATAATGTTTCCATTATACGCCCCCCGGCATCTTGGCAAGCATACGAATGGGATACCAATATACGAATAGGTACAAATATACAAATGGCAACGAATACGACGGCAAACGCCGTAACTGTCCGTATTCGTATTCATTCGTATCATTAGTATAATTCGTATATTGGTATATTTATTTAGTATATTGGTATCTCTATGTGTTATTATATACCCATGAACCTCCCTTCCCTCAAAACCGAATTTTTGGAGCATTTGGAAATTGAACGCGGGCGGTCGCTTAAGACCATCATCAATTACGACCATTATTTGTCGCGATTTTTGGAATTCGCGCAGATATCCGACCCCGCCCAAATCACCGACGACCTCGTGCGGAAATATCGCATTTGGCTTAACCGCCAGGAAGCGGGAAAAAAGCGAAAAGGCGCGGACGAAGGACTTTCGGGCACGCTCAAAAAGAAAACGCAGAATTATTATTTGATCGCCCTGCGCGCGTTTCTGAAATATCTGGTGCGCCGCGAAATCAAATCGCTTCCGCCGGACCGGATAGACCTCGCAAAAACCGGCGAGCGTTCCCTTGACCTTATTTCAAGCGATGAACTCGCGCGTTTGCTTTCCGCACCGAAAGGCGACGACCTCCGCCACCTGCGAGATCGCGCCATTTTGGAACTTCTTTTCTCCACCGGCCTGCGTATTTCCGAACTCTGTTCCCTTTCGCGCTACATAGACCTCAAAAAAGACGAGCTTTCCGTTCGGGGAAAAGGAGAAAAAATCCGTGTGGTATTTCTCTCGCAAGAAGCCAAAGACGCGGTAAAAAAATATCTGGACAAGCGAGGCGACGTGGATGATGCGCTTTTTGTAAAACACACGAACGGCGGCGCCGTGAAAGCCAAATCTTCCCGGCTTACCGCGCGAAGCATTGAACGCAATATTGCTCACTACGCCATCGCCGCCGGCATATCAAAAAAAGTTACGCCTCATGTTTTAAGGCATAGTTTTGCAACCGATTTGCTTGAAAACGGCGCGGATTTGCGCAGTGTGCAGATAATGCTCGGCCACGCCAACATCAACACCACTCAAATCTACACCCACGTTACCGACAAAGGTCTCCGAGAAATCCACAAAAATTTCCACGGAAAAAAGCGGAAATAAATTTGATTTTCATCTTTATTTGTGATATATTGTTTGCATGAAAAAGCTCTCAAAACAAGTTTACAACTACACGGCGGTTTTTGAAGAAAATGAAAATGGCGGTTATACCGTGCTTGTTCCCGCACTGCCGGGTCTTGTTACCGAAGGAAAAAATCTTGAACACGCCAAAGAAATGGCGGAAGATGCCATCCTTTGCTACGTTGGAGGTTTAAAAACAGCCCACGAAGAAATCCCCGAAGAAGGAAATATCGCCCACCTTCGTTTGTCTGTCGCCGTATAGCTCATCTTTATGACAAAACTCCCGCGACTTTCATCCGCAAAACTTTTGAAAGCCCTTCTCTCCGAGGGTTTTTATGTTCACCATCAAACAGGAAGCCATGTAAACTTGCGGCACGCAACAAAAAG
>JBAYGK010000162.1:0-3592 GCA_041666665.1 Minisyncoccota bacterium | reverse complement strand
TCTTCGGGTTTTATATTTCTCGCTTCAATCGTTTCCGGCCTCAGGTCAAACCTGATGCAGGCATCTCTTATAAGCGGGTATTCTTTCAATAAGGCGGCGATTTGTTTATCGCTGGTAACTTTCATTTCTTTCTCCTTTGGCGTCAAGCCAAATGGTTTGCCCCGATACCGGATCGGACGGCGGAGAGCATTTCTACCTGAGAAATGCATTTTGAATTGACAACGAGCCAATCTATACGCAAAACTAGCATACTGTTGATTTTGTGTCAAGCGTGTGCCGAAATTCATACGCCGGTCATACATTGCGGCGGAAAAAAGAAAAAAGCAGACCGTATCGGGTCTGCTTTTCTGATAATATTCTTATTTCCATTCAAATTGTTTGCCTATGAGTGGCGGAGAGGATGGGATTTGAACCCACGAGATCGTTTCCGGTCTGTCGGTTTTCGGGACCGATGCTTTAAACCGCTCAGCCACCTCTCCGGTACTCAAAGTAAACTTTATTTCTGTTTAAAAATTATTGGAGGACACGACGGGATTTGAACCCGTGATGGCGGTTTTGCAGACCGATGCCTTAGGCCGCTTGGCTACGTGTCCCCAATAATTTCTGTTTTTAATTCTGCGTGTATTGTATCATAATTAAAAACTTTTGTCAAGAAATTTTGAAGTAACTGCTCACACCCTTAAAAATAGTCATAAATTTCGCCGCCGGAGCGGGGTTGTACCCCGCTCCGGAACGTTTATAAAAAATCACAATCTCGCAATAATTCCATATATTGCGAGATATTCCAAATGTTTCGGTTCAGGGTACAACCCCGAACCGGCAACGAGGTGTGAGGAGATACATTTTGAAATTTCCGATTATGCACAAAAATAACCTTTATTAAAGGCATATTTTAATGTCATTTTCTTCATTTTCAATTTTCTATTCTCAATTTTCGTTAGTAGTGCGGCACTCCTATCTCCCTCGTTTCAATATCAAAATCGGCGAAATTTTCTCTTTGTTCCGCGATAATCGCTCCGCGTTTGATGAGTTCAAGGACGGCAAGGAAACTCACGATAACCATGCTCTTTTCTTCTTTTCCTATTCCCGAATATTTTTTAAAACTCATTTTCAAATGCGATTCAATGCGCCGAACCAATCGGGTGATGGCATCTTCCAATGTCACCATCTTTTTGATAACCGCCCGGGGAGAGATATCCAATTGGGGCAATCGTGCCAAAATGCCGCCGACGGTTCCGAAAATATTTTGAAGGGTCGTATCTTCGCTCGGAGAAAATGTTACGATTCTGTTTTTCGGAGGTTCCCGCGCATACAGCACTTTCTTTCCGAAATTTTCTTTTACAAAAACCGAAAGCTCTTTTATTTTTTGATAGACGCGCAAACGCTCTTTCAGTCTTTCAATATCCCCTTCTTCCTCGCCGGAGAGATCAAGCGTCGGCAAAAGCGATTTTGATTTTATGAGCACGAGCGTGGATGCCACGAACACGAAGTTCGCGACATCTTTGAGCGGAATATCGGGGAGCTCTTTCACCGCCTCTATGTAATCGTCCGCGATTTTTGAAAGAGATATGTCGTTTATAAAAAGCTTCCTCTTCTCTATCAGACTGAGAAGAAGTTCCAGCGGTCCTTCAAAAACGGGGGTTTTGACGTGAAGCATAATATTAAAAAATTTCTAATTTTCAAGCGAGTGAACGAAATGAAAGTATCAACATTCATTTCTGAACGAGCGCAGAAAATATAAGAGTGAAGCTGCTTTTATTTCCAATTTTTAATTCCTAATGAACGACGGTCGGCGGCGACACTAGAAATTGGATACTACTGACCTTTCAACATTATCTTAACGAAAAATCCGTATATTTTGCCGATTACTCGCCGTTCGCCAAAAATATCGTTTCACCGTACCGCGAGTACGACTCACGATATTTTTGACTCCACGGCTTCGCACTCGGCGAAAATATCCAAATTTTTCCATGTTAAGCCAATGCTGAAAGGTCAGTAGAAATTAGGAATTTCCGGTGTTTATATCGTCGCCCTGATGACTTCTTCCAGCGTGGTGATTCCTTTTCGCACTTTGTCGTATCCGTCATCGCGCAATGTTTCAACGACATGTTTTCGCACATACTCTTCAAGAACGCTTATCGGCATGCCACTCAATATGATATTTCTGAATTCTTCGTCAACTTCAAGAACTTCAAATATGCCGATTCTTTCCAAAAAGCCGGTACCGCCGCACGCGGGGCATCCTTGTCCCGCATAGACTTTTTCATTTTCCGGCCATGTGATATCAAACATTTTCATCAGTTCGTACGGAGGAACCGCTTCAATGCGGCACGAGGGGCAAATTTTTCTTACCAAGCGTTCGGCGACAATGCCGGTAAAAGCGGAAGCGATGATGGACTTTCCGATATCCATATCTATCATGCGAGTCAAAGCGCCGGAAATATTGCTGGTGTGAAGCGTCGTTAAAACAAGGCGTCCGACGAGAGCGAGGCGCATGGCGATACCGGCCGTTTCTTCGTCGCGTATTTCACCGATCATGATAACATCCGGGTCTTGGCGGAGCATCGCTTTGAGTCCGGCGCTGAAAGTATAGCCGACGGCGGGATTCACCTGCGATTGTCGGACGGAAGGAACGCGATATTCAACCGGATCCTCAAGCGTCAAAATCGCTTTTTCGCTTGCATTGATTTCGTTGAGAGCCGCATATAAAGTCGTTGTCTTTCCGGAACCGCTATGACCGGTCATCAATATGACTCCGTGTCCTCTTTGAAGCATCTTCTTTACCACGGGAAAGGATTTTTCCGAAAAACCTACTTCGGAAAGGCTCAAAACGGTACCCTCTTTGCTGAGAACGCGGAGCACCGCCACTTCGCCGTTTATGGTCGGCATCGTGGATACGCGAAAATTGAGAGATGTCGGCATCTTTTGTCCGGCGGCGAGATCCGATTTTGACACTTCAAAAGCGAGTTCAAGGTGCCCGTCTTGAGGAATATTTTTTTCAACCACCTGAAGTCCGGAAATGACTTTGATGCGCGAAATGACCATGTCGTGATAATCAACGTCCCATCTCGCCACCTCGCTCACCACGCCGCCGATGCGAAAACGCACCGAGGTGTATTCTCTTTCGGGAATAATATGTATGTCGGACACCCCCATGCGCATGGATTCCATAAAGAGTTCGTTGAGCCAGCTTGTCGGGGTCGGCTCCTCTCCGTCCTCCATTTTATGAGGGGCCATTCTGTTGGACATAAAAGGCTCTGCGGAAACCATCGGCGCTTGCGGCAGTGATCTCTCCACAACAGGAACCCCCTCGGGCATATCCGCAATATCATGGTGGGGCAATTCCGTCCGCCCCGCCATCACATCTCCCGCGTTAAGGGAAGACATTTCCAATTCGTCTTTTCTTTTTAAAAGCATGAAAATTTAAATTAAATTGATCAGTTTTCGCTTACTTACAGTTTACCATAAAAAGAGAAACGGCTTGCGCCGGTTATCCACACATAAAAAGCGAAACCCCCGAAGCGCGGATTCGCTTCGGGGGTTTCGCTTTTTACCTTTTTGGACGGAACGAGATTCCCAATTCTTTGAGCTG
>JBAYGK010000161.1:0-3603 GCA_041666665.1 Minisyncoccota bacterium | reverse complement strand
CGGTTCGGGGTGAGGAATGGGATGGGACCCATTCCGCAAGACCTTTTGAGAGATTTTATGAGGAACGAATAAAATATCCAAAAGGTGTACCGTGACCGTAGGACACAACCCCGAACCGGCGACAGGGCGTTGAGGAGATATGAAAACAACCATTGAAAAAAAAGTTGAGATGCGTTATAGTAAAGACTGAAATATCCGCCCATAGCTCAGTTGGTAGAGCAGGTGCCTCTTAAGCACAAGGTCGTAGGTTCAACCCCTACTGGGCGGACAGAAAAAATACCGCGAAAACGATTTTGTAATATCCGCGGAATCTAAAGAAAAAGCATACCATGCGAACTGGTATGCTTTTAGTATGATAACCGCGCCTCTCTGCGCTAAGTTTAGCTTCCTTCATTTCATTGCGGGAGCTAGAGGAATCGAACCCCTGATAGTGGTTTTGGAGACCACTGTTATACCATTTAACTAAGCTCCCATAAGCAAAAGAAAACAATTGACAACTTTAAGTTTATCATAAAAATATCGGAAAAGCCATCCCGTGAGGTGTGGTGTAATCACCGCGCCATGATTGACAAAAGCTTTACAATATGCTAATCTGAAATAGGTTATACGGTTCAATCGGGAGAAAAACAATGACTGAATTAAAGAGAATTTCCATACCGGCAACGGTGATTGACAAGTACCAAAATAAAAGAGTGATATCCGGGCGCGAAGCAACGGAGCATATACTCGTTTTGCGTGCGTGGCTCTTCCCTCCCGTTCTTGCCGTATCAACGGAACCTTGTTCTCTGCATATCGGCGACAAGACGGAACTGATTATGCACTTGTTGCCCGACGGAGAATATCATCCGTCAAAAACATATGCGGAACTTTTGTGGAAGCGGGAAGAAGCGGAATAAAAAAATAATCGCCGCACAACAAAAACCAAGCGGCTCTCTGTTTTAGAGAGCCGCCTTTTTTATGCAAACCGCCGTCAAGATCAATCTTCGCTCCCCGGTTTATCCAACGCTAGCGGTTCAATGCCCGTTGCGCCTCCCGTTATTTTCACCACATCTTTGTCAATTTTGTGCAGTTCTTTGTAACCGCTGTTGTAATGTCCGACAACCGTGCCGAGGGAGTTGCCGAGTTTTTTGTAATATTCATCATACGCTTTCAGATGCTTTCCCAGTTCCTCCACGCGTTTGGAAATATCGCGCGCGGATTCTTCTATTTTGAACGCGCGGAAACCGTACAGCACCGAGCTCAAATACGCAGAAAAAGTGGTCGGCGAAACGATAATGACGTTTTTATCTTTGTACGCGTAATCAATGAGCGAGCGCGTGTTGGATTTTATCGCACCCACCTCGTTAACAAGCAGGTCGTAATAAATCCCCTCCGCGGGAATATACATCATGGCAAACGGCAAGGTTCCTTCCGCCGGCCGGATATATTTTGCGGTTTCATCTATGCGTTTCTTCAAATCCGCGATAAAATCTTTTTCAATCTCCGTTTTTTTCTCCGGATTCGTTTCGTTGATTATTCGGTTGTAATTATCCAGCGAGAATTTTGCGTCAATCGGGATCATGCCGTCTTTCGTCTTGATGACCGCGTCCACTTTGTCGTTATCGGAAAATGGGTATTGAAGTTGATAGGCATCGGGCGGCAATACGTTTCCCAAAATGAGTTCCAAACTCGCCTCCCCCAAACTCCCTCGGTGCTTTTGATTCGTCAAGACCTTTTGAAGATTGTGCAATTCTTCAGTGATGCCCAAAACCTGTTTGCTTCCCTCGTTCGTTTCCGTAACCGCCTTCGTAACTTCGGAAAGATGTTTTTTCATCTCGCTGTTTATGTCTTGCATAAACTTCTGCGATTCCGAAAATTGCCGCAATGTCGCACTCTGCGATTCGCCGAGCTTTTTATCCACCACCTGCATGAGAGAATCAAGCCTCTGCTGGAGCATGAGCAAACCCTGATCGTTCCCTTCCAATTTTTTCCGTTCGCGCAAAAGGAACATGGCAATAAGCCCACCAACGATGGCGGCGAGCAATATGAGGAGAATTATGGTAGTAGTGTTCATGGATACATTATACGCTAAACATAAAAAATTTCTAATTTACAAAGATGCGCATAGCGCTAATTAAAGTTGTTAAACAAAGCCATTGTATGATAAAATTTCGCGTCTAGTCGTCATTCCCGCGCAGGCGGGAATCCATGTCGTTCAAAAGCACCGTAGATTCCCGCCTGCGCGGGAATGACGAACGGAAAAATTAATTAGCACTATGCGCAAAGGTTGCTCTTGACAAACCATATATATATATATATGATAAAGTAAATACGGATTTGCTTCGGCAAAAAAAATTTGTTTTTTCATAAACTGAAGGAGAAATACAAATGATCCAGAACCAAGACGAAGAAGATTACATAAAAGCGTGTGGATTAGTGAACTGGGAAGTAGAGGTGTATACTGATTATGAATCTACTCTATTTAATCTTTTTCATACCTCGTGCAAATGCGGCAGTAAAAGTGAAAAGAAAACACATATAAGCGGTTTCTTTGGATATAATTTTTATACAATATCCTGTGCGCATTGCGGTGCAGTTAAAGCAAAATATACGCTGACCGATGATGAAATTTTTGGTCCGTAAGTTTTCAATTTTATTAAAGCCCTATCGTTGATAGGGCTTTTTATGATTATGTTGCTTCTTCTATCATTTTCAGCACCGCCTCAATTCCCATATTCTTTTCCGCGGAAAACGGAATAAACGGAACGTCGCCGATTTTTGCCGCGATTTCTTTTATTTGTTTCTGACGCGCGGTTTTGTTCACTCGGTCAATTTTATTTCCCAGTACGACAAAAGGCGCCCTTCCTTGGGTAAGCGCTTTTATCATTTCCATATCCCGTTCGGTCGGCCCGACATAGGCATCTATGAGAACAAAAACGAGAGCGATCGGCGCCCCGGATTCAAAGAGGTACCACGCGATATGTTTCACTAATTTTTCTTTTTCTTTGTCGGGAACTTTGGCATAACCGTATCCGGGCAAATCAACGAAATAAAACTTTTCATTAATAAGAAAAAAATTAATTTCCCGCGTTTTCCCCGGAGACGAGCTTGACCTTGCCAAATTTTTTCGTCCGAGAAGCGCATTAATGACGCTTGATTTTCCCACGTTGGAACGCCCGACAAAAGCGAAATGCGGTTTGGATGTATCGTTGACTATCGCGTCGGTTCCAAGGATGCCTTTTGCAAATGAAGCGGATTCTATTTTCATGGATTTACTATAGCACGAAACAAAAGAAAAAACCCGATTCGCAAACGTTTGTGTGCGCAAACGACCGCAAAAAAGAAAAAAATAAAACCACCGAGCGTAATCGGGAGCGTGGAAGTTTGGGTAAGATATTTTTTCTTTTTCAGGGCGTCTCAAATCCATTTGTCGTTCCAAGCGGAGTTTCTTATCGCAATTGATGCGTCAGGATGAATTTCATGACCACCGCGTTTTAAATTAATAAATTTGGCGCTACGCGCACCCATTCACATTGGGTGCGCTTTTTCAAATACTTACTTCAGCGTATACTGAAGTTAATGTTGGAACAAATAACCGGCAAGTATACGCTGAAGCAAATATTT
>JBAYGK010000160.1:0-3633 GCA_041666665.1 Minisyncoccota bacterium | reverse complement strand
TTGACTTTTTCTTGCAAAAGGCCTATATTGTCTGTCTAAGCCGCGAAGAAAAGAGGCGTCCATAAGTCCTCTCCAGTGGGTCGATCTTCGGTTGCGCGGGTAATCCGCGCAGAGCACGGCTGTTAGCCGTTTTTTTGTTGATTAATAGCATATATGGCAATAAATAAAGCAAAAAAAGTTGAAATATGCGAGCAACTTAAGACAATCGCCAAAGGAAAAGGTTCGCGCGTATTCGTGAACTTTCACGGGCTTTCCGTTTCGGAAGCCACGGCGGTTCGTCGCGCGCTTCGCAGTGAGGGAATCGGATATTTTGTTTCCAAAAAAACCCTTGCGCGAAAAGTGTTTAGCGAATCCGGCATAGCGGGAGAATTTCCGGAACTTTCCGGAGAGCTCGCCATTGCCTACGGAGAAGACGATGTTGCACCCGCGAGAGAAGTCAAGAAGTTTCAAAAAACCCTCAAGGAAAAAATTTCCATTTTGGGAGGCGTTTTTGAAAGTCGTTTCGTCGGATCGGAAGAAATGCAAATGATTGCGTCTATTCCTCCGCGAGAGATATTGTACGGACAGTTCGTCAATATTATCAATTCTCCGATACAGGGATTGGTTATCGCCTTGGATAGTATCGCGAAACAAAAAGAAGGAGTCGCATAACTCCGAACATTAAAAAATTAACCATTAAAATTTATGGCAGAAGAAGAAAAAGTGGAAGTACCGGCGAAGTTCAAAGACCTCGTTGAGAAAATTGAAACCATGAGCGTTCTTGAGCTTCACGAGCTCGTGAAATTGCTTGAAAAGAAATTCGGCGTATCCGCCGCGGCCGTTGCTGTCGCCGGAGCCGCCGCCCCCGCCGCCGAAGCGGCGGACGAAAAGAGCTCATTCAATGTTGAACTCACCGCGATGGGAGAGCAGAAGATCGGAGTGATCAAAGTCGTTAAGGAATTGCTCGGTCTCGGACTCAAAGAGGCGAAAGATCTCGTTGAGGCCGCTCCCGCCATGATCAAAGAAGGATTGAAGAAAGACGAGGCGGAAGCGATGAAGAAAAAACTGGAAGAAGCCGGCGCGAAAGTTACGCTTAAATAAGTCAGAAATTTAGTTCTAAAAACAAAGGCCTCAGCAATGGGGCTTTTTGTGTACCTAAGGTTTGAACGATTATGGATAAAATTTCCAATATCCAATTTCTAATTTCTAAACGAGCGAGCGAAATGGAAGTCGCAACTTACATTTCCGAGCGAGAGCAAGAAATATAAGAGTGAAACTGCTTTTATTTCCAATAAAATGTCCAATGTCTAAATTTCAAACGTTGTCGTCGTTCATTAGAAATTAGATATTGGTAATTAGAAATTATTTTAACAAACTGTGTATTACTCGGTATTACAAAAGCATTTTTTCATATATAATACATATCATGGAACCACTCGCAAAAAATGAAGCCACTATTACCCGAACGGGACTTCCCAGAAATGCCATACTTGACCGCGCCGAAGCCGTGGCGGAATCGCACCTTCCGCTGGCGTGGAAATTTTTCCCTTTTGCGGTATTTGTCTTTTTGGGAATCGGCTTGTTCTCCACATGGAAATACGCCACCCAAGTTTTTTCTCTTTCCGCAACGTCTCTTCCCGTACTGGTCGCTCTTTTCATCTCCGCGATTTTGTCGGTATGCATCATGCTTCTGCTCATTGCTTTTGTTCGTTCGTATTTGTACGTTTTGCAAACGAGCAAGGCTCTGTATTTTCAAAATCAGATGTTTTCTCTTATTATTGAGGGAGAGAATGACGGTATTTGGGACTGGGATATGGCGACGAACAAAATATATTTTTCTCCGCGGTGGAACGATATGTTCGGCTTCCGAAAAACGGGAATGTCCGACGATCCGAACGAGTGGCTTGCTCTCATACATCCCGAAGACATCACCTCTTTTCAGCAAGCCATGCAGATTCATTTTGAAAAGCGCAACGCCATCTTCCATTCGGAACATCGCGTTCGCACGGTGAGCGGCGATTACAAATGGGTGCTTGACCGCGGGCATGCCGTATGGGACGGAGACGGCAAGGTTCTCCGCATGGCCGGTTCAACGACGGATATTTCAAACATAAAAGAAGTTGAAGAAGTTCTTCACGGCAAGACCGAAGAGCTTGAACAAGCGAACGATATCGTGAAGCAGGAGAAGGTTAAAACGGAAGCGTTGCTGGCGAGCATCGGAGACGGAATGATTGCGATGAATCAGGACGGCAAGATTTTGGTTATGAATCCGCAGGCGGGAAAAATGTTGGGGAGGGAAGTTTCTTCCGCAATCGGACGGTTCTTTACCGAGGTGGTTCCGCTTGAAGAGAGCGAAAAAGAAGAGACGCTTCCGCTCGGAGAACGCCCCGCCATCCAAACGCTGGTGCAGGGCATCCGCGTAACGAAAGTATCTTATTTGTATCGTTTTGACGGCACGAAATTTCCCGCTTCCGTAACTTCCGCTCCCGTTTTTTTGGATGAAAGAATGATCGGCGCCATCGTCGTTTTCCGCGATATCACCCACGAAAAAGAAGTGGACAAAAGCAAGACGGAATTCGTTTCGCTCGCATCGCATCAGTTGCGCACGCCGCTTTCCGCCATCAGATGGTATTCCGAGATGCTCAATTCGGGAAAACTCGGACCTCTCAATGAGCAACAGCAAAGTTACCTGAAGGAAATTTACGACAGCAACCGGAACATGATAGAATTGGTGAACTCTCTCCTAAATGTTTCCCGCATTGACTTGGGAACATTTGCCATTGAACCGGAGCCGACTGACTTCAAAGCAATCGCAGAGAGCGTTCTCCGCGAACTTTTCGTGAAAATACAGGAAAACGAAATGAATGTCACTTCCGAATATGATCCGGAACTGCCGAAAGTAAACGCCGATCCGAAATTGGTAAGAATAATTTTCCAAAACCTCCTGTCAAACGCGGTGAAGTACACGAAAAAAGGAGGGCATGTCTCGCTCAACATTACAAAAGACGAAAAGGATTTGCACATCAAAGTTTCGGATGACGGAGTCGGAATTCCCGCAGACGTCCAAGCCAAGATATTTACGAAACTTTTCCGTGCGGATAATGCGCGCATCGTTGAGTCCGAAGGAACGGGACTCGGGCTCTACATATTGAAGGCTATTGTTGAAAGGGGTGGAGGAAAGATATGGTTTGAATCTGTGGAAAACAAAGGAACGACGTTTTTCGTGAATATGCCTCTCTCCGGCATGATTTCCGTGTCCGGAGCAAAAGACTTGGCTTAAAAAGGAAAATCAAGTATACTGGCTTAATAACTTACATAACATTGCAATTTTATGCCCCACAACCAAAATAAAAAGATACTTGTTATTGAAGACGACCGCGTGTTAAGGCGGGTTATCGTTGATAATCTCAAGGCGGAAGGATTTACCGCTCTGGAAGCGGAAGACGGCGCCGCCGGGCTGGCGACGGCCATCGCCGAACACCCCGACCTCATGCTGGTTGACGTTGTCATGCCGAAAATGGACGGCATTGCCATGCTCGGGAAACTCCGCGAGGATGATTGGGGCAAGAACGCGCAGGTAATCATGCTGACCAACTTAAGCGATGCCGAAAAGATTTCTTACGCCGCAAAAAAAGGAGTGAATGATTATCTCGT
>JBAYGK010000159.1:0-3637 GCA_041666665.1 Minisyncoccota bacterium | reverse complement strand
CAAAGCCGATTTTGTTTTTTCTGATGTCGGCAAGTTCATCGTCGGAAAGTTTGGAAACATCTTGCCCGTCAAGAAAATACGTGCCGGAGGTGGGCGTATCAAGCGCGCCAAGAATATGCATCAGCGTGGATTTTCCGGAACCGGAGGGACCCATAATCGCCACGAATTCGCCGTCTTGTATCGTAAAGGAAACCCCGCCAAGCGCATTAAGCGCCACGTCGCCGGTAATGAATGTTTTGGTAATGTTGTTGATTTCTATCATAAAAAAACAAGTAAAAAGTTTTCCGTCATACCCCTCCACCTCTTTAGAGGGGGAGGTTGGGAGGGGGTGCGTTTTTCGAGACAAACTCCAAATACGAACCCCACCTCAGTCCTCCCCTTTAAAAAGGGGAGGAGGCACGACAACGGTTCGCACCTCTTGACAATTATTTATATACTTGCTATATTAACACTAGGATTTTTTTACAGGAGTTGTTAATTTAATTGTGGGTTTATAATGAGCAAATATGTCGTTTTTGCATCTTCGGTAATAGTTTGGCTAATTGGCGGTTGGGCTTTTTCGTTTTTTCTTAAGTTGTCGTTAGGTAGCGGGATACTTTTGGCTCTTATCCCTGTATCAATAGGATTAATCGGTGGATTATTCATTTTCTAAATTTGGATTGAACCGTTTGTTTACTCTCGCCCCTCACGGCGAGAGTATTTTTTTACTTTCGTCGGCGTTCATTGGAAATTAGAAATTGGTAATTGGAAATTTTTGTTTTTATCCCCCCGGTCTTCCTCCTCCGAACAAACTTCTCGCGGATACTGCTGTCGCATTTGCTCCGGCTTGCGCCGCTGTTGTCGTTCGGATAACCACAAGGTCTCCTTCTTTCAGTCCGGTCAATATTTCGGTTTCCGTATCATTTGAAATGCCGATGGTTACCGCCACTTGTTTCGGCGGAACAAGAGAGGGCGCCCCTTGCGCGGCGGTTCCTCCCGCGAGAGGCGCGTCAAACATTTCAACATAGTATTCATTACCCGAAGCGGACGTTTTTATCGCGCTATTTGCAACCATGAGAGCATCGGTTTTGACGTCGGTGACAATCGTCGCGCTCGCGGTCATTCCCGGTTTGATTCGGTCGTCTTGGGTGTCAAAAACGATTTTTATATTATAGGTGGCAACGCCTTGGGTTACCGTACCGATGGTGTCAACTTCCGTTACCTCGCCCGTAATCGTCAGGTCTTCCACTGCGTCAAAAGTGAGAGTCGCTTTCTGTCCGATTTTTATTTTTGCGACATCCACCTCGTTCATGGAAAGCGTGGCGATTTGCTGAGCGGTGACCAGCGTTGCGACCGATGTTCCGCCTGAAACGGCATCTCCTTTTTCCGCGTTTGTTTTTGCAATCATTCCATCAAACGGGGCGCGGAGAGTGTAATAAGAAAGCGTTGTGTATGCGTCGGAAACGGCGTTTTGTTTTTGCGTTATGACGATTTTGGCGTTGCGGATATCAAGAGCGTCCGCGCCGGCTTCAAATTTTTGAAAGGAAAGCTCGTTTTCCGCGATGGTGCGGGTTGAATTTATGATTGTGTTTTTATTCGTACTGATACTGTTCGTTGAATTAAGAAGGGAAGAAAGATAAGAATTCGTTTTTGAAGTGTACGAACTGAGCGTTGCGAGATGCGTGTCGGCGATGGGTTTTGAGTCCACGTCCCGCAAAGCGGATTGGTCTTTGTAGTATTGTATGAGATTGTTTGCGCTCTTTACCGTATCCGCGATTTTTTTGGTCGTTTCGTATGTTTGCACAATGAGCGTTTCAATATCGCCGATATCGGAATTTCTGCTCGTGTTTTTGTACACCGCGAAATTCGCATCGTAACTTTCTCTCGCCACCTGATAATTCGCTTTCACTTCGGCAACATACTGATCGGCCTTGTTGGTTTCCGTTTCATACATTTTTGCGTAGGAACCGTAATAATCAATATTTTGCTGGCCGATGGATCCGCCGAGGGAATTATCCGAATTAAAAAGGGTTTCTTTCAGTCCAGTCATGATTCCCGGCAATTCCAAAAAAGCGTTTGAAACATTATTAAACCCGTCATCATATGCTTTTTGCAAATTGTCTTCCGCCGTTTGCTTTGACTCCTTCGCTTTTGCCAGCGTGTTTTGCCACTGAAGAGTTGAAAGGGCATCGTTCGGCGCTATTAACTCTTCATAAGAAAGTTTGGCTGTTTCAAGATTGACTTCCGCATCGCGCACGGCCTTTTGCGCCTCTGTCGCGTCCAGACGAGCGACAACATTTCCCGCTTTCACCATTTGTCCGTCTTTTACGTTGATTCCCGCGACATCGCCCGAAACCTTCGGTTTGATTTCAATTTGATTTGATGCGGAAACTTGCCCCGATCCGGAAACGGAGGAAATAAGAGTGCCTTTTGCGACCACCGCCATCACGTATCGGATTTCCGCGCTCGTGTCGGTCATTTTTTTATATCCGTAGTATCCTCCGACGGCAAGAATGAGAAAAAGAAACCATACGGTTTTTCTGTGCGTCCGAGCATATGTTTTTATTTTTTGAAACATGTTTTTTATTAACTAATGAGCATACTAATATACGAATAGGTACCAATATACGAATGGCTACGAATACGGCGACAACGTTACTATTATATTTTGTTTGGAGGAGTCGGCATGACGCGAATAAGCCGCGCTTCTATTTGCCCCTCATCGTTCGGCTCACCGATGACGGTTATGAAATCGCCGACTTTGAGTTCTTCCGGTTTTATTGAATCGCGAAAACGGCGAATATCGGTTTTTGCGCCGACGATAACCGTTTTTTCAACGCCGTCCCTGTCGGCTATCATTATTTTCGGAAGAACGATGCTCGCTATTTTTCCGATGGTTCCGTGCGCATTCGTCGGGTCCATCATATCCAGCCCCATTCTTTGGATCGGTTCGGGAAATCCCCGCCCGCGTTCTCCGAATGTCCGGTAGAAATTATCTCCTGAACGGAATGAGAATGCCGCTTTTTTGTAACCAACGAACATTCCCGCTTGGAAAATAAGAAGCGCGATAACCGCGATGCCGATACCGGCGAGAATATGTTTCGCTTTGCTTGATTGAAGAAAATTTTTGAAGTTCATATTTTTTAGAAAAAAGTTGAAAGAAAAAAGTAAAAAGTTACGGTTGTCGCCGGAGTGCTTTTTTCTTTTTACTTATATTTTTTTAATTGGTTTTTAAATGAAAGGCGACGGAAGTATTGCGAATTGCGAGTTTGACCGACTCAAGAAGGACATAAACAACAGTAAGAGCCGTCGCCATTTCAAAGACGGGCATTGACTCAAGGATGGTGAAGAAAAATTCTTTCCAGTAGGGAAGAAGGGCTGTTCCGTCGGAAAAGAGAAGGGAAAGATATTCATAAGAACCGGATTGGTAAAATCCGCGGGCGGCATATTGCAGGGCGGGGAAAAGCGCAATAAACGACACAAAAGACATTGCGCCAAAAAGAGCGAGACGAATCCGCGCCGCGCGCATACGATCTCTATCCACCCGAAAAAGAATGTTGTTATATATCTCCCGCGGCGGCGTTACGGTTGCGATTCCGCGAAAAGGATGTTGAGGGTCTTTGTCCATACCCGATAGTACGGAGGGAAATGTTATTTT
>JBAYGK010000158.1:0-3659 GCA_041666665.1 Minisyncoccota bacterium | reverse complement strand
TTCAAATCGGCTGTCCTTTTTGAAGTTGTTCTGAGTGAAAGATAACATGAAGGGTTGTATTTTGTCAAAATTTCTTGCCGGTGAGAAGATCCGAAATACTTGGCGGAGAGACCGCCAAAGGCGGACTCACCGCCAAGTATTTCTCCACAAAGTGCCCCAACAAAAAAACACGGCGTTTCCGTCGTGCTTTTTTTGTTTATATTCTTTAATCTGTAATCGGTAATCTTTAATCTTTGTCGTCTATCGTTTCGCCCATTGCGCGGCTTTGCGGGCCTTCTTCAAACCGAATTTCCTTCTTTCTTTTGCTCTTGGGTCTCTTTTTAAGAATCCTTCTTTTTTTAATTTAACTCGTGTGGCCGGAGCGGTGTCGTATCCGATGAGCGCGCGGGCGATTCCGTGGCGCACTGCTTCTGACTGCGAATGAATTCCGCCTCCGCTTACTTTGACCGATACGGCGAAATTTGTCGGTAGCTTTGCCGCCGTGAAGACTTCAAAAACAATACTTCTCATTTCTTCTGTCGGGAAATATACGGAAGAATCTTTACCGTTGACGGTAACGACGTTCTTCGCGGACGGAACGATTCTGACGGATGCGGTGGATGTTTTTCTCCTCCCGATACCTTTGGTGAACTTTTCGTTCTTTGTTTCTGTTTTTGCTGGCATAGTTTTAAAAAATTAATCGGTGACTTCAAGATTCTTCATAATTTGGGCGCGCAAACGATTGGACGGAACCATTCCATGTATCGCTTTCACAAAAATTTCTTTGTATCCTTTGATGGCGATAACTTCTTCCATACGTCTTTCTTTCTGCCCTCCCGGATAGCCGGAATATCTTTTGTATACCTTATCGGTAAGTTTTTTGGGTTCAAGATGAACCTTGGACGCATTGATAATGCGCACCTTTTCACCTTTTATGGCGTTTCTTTGAAACGCGGGGGTGGTTTTGCCGATCAAATGCCTCGCCGCATCGGAAGCGATCCTTCCCAGCTTTTTCCCTTCCGCATCAATAGTGTAGATTGTCGTATTCGTCATGTTATTATACAAATTCAATAATTGCCATCTTGCTCGCATCGCCGGAACGCGGAGCGATTTTGGTTATTCTCGTATAGCCGCCTTTTCTCTTTTCATAGCGCGGGGCGATCTCATCTATCAATTTCTTAACGGCTTTTTGTCCGCCGATCTTTTCAATAAGAACGCGTCTGGTCGCGAGTGTGGCGCCTCTGCTCTTAGTGACAAGCTTCTCCATAAAAGGGCGGAGCTCCTTCGCTTTCGCTTCGGTCGTTTTTATTTTTCCATCCCGTATGAGGGATACGGCCAAAGAACGGAAGAGTGCGGTGCGCACCTTCTTTTCCCTTCCGAATTTTCTGTTTGCGTCGTGATGTCTCATGATTGTAATCTATTGCGCATTATAACCGCGCATTTCTGTTAATTATTGGCGAAGCGACATGCCGAGATCGTACAAAACTTTCTTGATCTCCTGTATTCCCTTCTCTCCGAGTCCGTCAACGTCAAGCAAATCTTCTTCTTTTTTGCGAACGAGTCCTCCGAGGGTGCGTATATTGGCGGCATTCAAAGCGTTCTGCGTTCTCGTGCTCATGTTCATCGTTTCAATGCGGGTCTTTAAGAGTTCCGGATCCACTTCTTCTTTTTCTTTTTTCGCTTTTTCTTTCACGATTTCCTCGGCGGTAATTTCCTCTTCCGGCAATACTTCTTTAAAGCCGACGATGGCGGTGAGTTGTTGAATCATGATGTCAATGGATCTCTCCAAAGCTTCGCGCGCGGTGAGGGAGCCGTCCGTTTCTATGAAAATTCTGAGCCGATTGTGGTCGGTGCGATCGCCGACACGCATATCTTCCACCTCGTAATTCACCCGCCGTATCGGTGCGAATATGGAATCCAACAGTATTGAACCGACTTCAACTTTTTCTTTCTGGAGTTCCTCGCGGGTGGCATAACCGAGCCCTTTTTGAACGGTCATGCTTATATTCAAAACAGTATTATGCCCGGTGATTTCGGCAATGTATTGATCATCATTCAAAATTTCAACTTGTCCCGGCACTTTGATATCTTTCGCGGTAAGAACTTTCTGGCCTTTTGCGGAGAGAGAAATTTCCTGCGGCTCGTCGCCGGTTACTTTCAGGCGAACTTTCTTCAGATTAAGAAGAATCATTATCACGTCTTCCTTCACCCCTTCCAGGGTGCTGAATTCGTGGCTCACGCCGTCAATTTTGACCGATGTGATTGCGGCGCCCGGAAGCGACGACAAAATAATACGTCTGAGCGAGTTGCCCAACGTATGACCATATCCGGGGTACAAACCGTCTATTTCAAAGACGCCGGAAAATTCATTTTCCTCAATGACCCTCGGTTTTGATGGCAATAAAATATCTGTTTCGAGCATATTTTTATATAATAGTAATAGGCTTTAAAGTATACACTATTTGGGCAGATTTGTAAAGTGGATTACTATCTGCTGTAATACTCAAGAACAGAAGTAAGCTTGAATTCGGACGATCCTTTATCAAGAATCGGTTTCCCGAGAATAACCGCTTCGGCTTTCTTCCGATCAAAAGAAAGCCACGCCGGAACAGCTCCTTTCGCCGGCCTCTCGGCAAGTCCCATAAACGGTATCTTAACCATGCTTCCGCCGCGAATTTTCAAAACATCTCCAACCCTTACTTGGTACGAAGGAATGGTCAGTTTTTTGTCATTCACCAATATGTGCCCATGAGAAACAAACTGCCGAGCTTCGGAACGCGACTTTGCAAGTCCGAGGCGGAAGACCGTATTATCAAGCCGCATTTCCAATTCTTCGTAGAGCTTCTCCGAAGGGTCTCCTTCTCTGCTTCCGACTCTTTTCACATAATTTGAAAATTGCTTCTCGGACAATCCGTACACGTTTCTCACTTTTTGTTTTTCGCGAAGCTGAATACCGTATTCGGTAACGGTACTGCGATGCTTTCTCTCAGAATCTCTTTTCCCCGGCGGATACGCTTTTCTTACGAGAGCGCATTTCGGAGTAAAACACCTTTCTCCCTTAAGGAAAAGTTTTTCTCCCGCGCGTCTGCAAATTTTACATTTTTTATCCATTTGGTTGTCTATTTTAGTATTCGCTCGCGCGACTCGCTACGGGGTAATGAAAACCTACGGTTCTCATACTCTCCCTTGCTTTTGGCCGCAAAAGCGTATTTTTCTATTAAACTCTTCTTGGTTTTTTCGGTTTCGGACCATTGTGCGGAACGGGGGTCGTGTCTTTGATGGAGGTAATTTCAATTCCTTTGGAAGTAAAACCGCGAACGGTGGCCTCTCTTCCCGAACCAACTCCTTTAATAACCACCCCGGCATCTTTCATTCCCATGGTTTGCGCCTTTTCGCCGAGCAACTCTCCGACTTTCGCGGCGGCAAAGGGTGTTCCCTTCTTTGCTCCTCTGAATCCCAACATGCCGGACGAAGACCAAACAAGAGCGTTTCCCGAAGTGTCCGTGAGCAACGCTTTGGTGTTATTGTAGGTGGATTCAACGTGCAATATTCCGGCTGAAACTTTTTTCCTCGGCACGCGGCTTAAAGAACGGGGTTTTCCCGAAGCTCCTTCTCCTCCTTTTTTAACGATACGTTTCTTTCCCATATTTAGTTGATAGTTAGTAGATAGTAGTTAGTAG
>JBAYGK010000157.1:0-3678 GCA_041666665.1 Minisyncoccota bacterium | reverse complement strand
TTTTCAATATACAAAACTCCATTATTTATCCTTATTTTTAGACCGATTTTTTGTATTTCGGCGCAAGAATAAGGACATCTGCCCTTGGTATACCATATCCGGTTTTTGTTGTAAAGACTTTTTACGGAACCTTTCGCATCTATCCGTTTCTCTTTTTGGCAATCTCGGTTTTTGTTCGGGTGCACTGGTTATTTGTTCCTCTACGGTATAGAATATCTCATATGTCCGATTTCAAGCTTGTATCAAAATTCAAACCGGATGGAGACCAGCCGAAAGCGATTGAATCGCTGATTTCCGGTTTGCAAAAAGGCATGCGGGCGCAGACGCTTCTCGGCGTTACCGGTTCCGGAAAAACATTTACCGTTGCCAACATCATCAATGCCGTGCAAAAGCCGACGCTGGTTATTGCGCACAACAAAACGCTTGCCGCTCAGCTTGCGCAGGAATATCAGGAATTTTTCCCCGAAAATGCCGTGCATTATTTCGTTTCTTATTACGACTATTATCAGCCGGAAGCGTATATGCCGATTACCGATACTTACATTGAAAAAGATGCTCAGATTAACGAGGAAATTGATCGCCTTCGCCACGCGTCCACGCAATCGCTTTTGACGCGTAAAGACGTGATTATCGTCGCATCGGTGTCCTGCATTTACGGTTTGGGAAGTCCGGAAGAATATGAAAAAGAAAATCTGAAATTGGCGGTCGGCGACAGTTTTGAACGGCGCGATTTTTTGAACCGTCTTATCGCCATTCATTATGAAAGAACCAACGCCGATTTGAACCCCGGCGAATTTCGGAGCATCGGGGGGAGGGTGGAAATTATGCCCGTTTCGGAAAGATTCGTTTACAACATCAGCATTGAAGACGGAAAAATTTCCGAAATTTTGAAAATTGACCCCGTGTCGGGAACGGTTACGGAACAACCGAAAAATATTTTTCTTTTTCCCACGAAACATTTTCTTACCGAAGAGAACAAAACAAAAAAAGCGATTGCCGATATCCGCGCCGAATTGGCGGCGCAGATGAAAACATTTGAAGCGGAAGGAAAACTTCTTGAAGCGGAGCGCATCAAGCGCCGCACCAATTATGACATGGCGATGATACGGGAAATAGGATACTGCAGTGGCATTGAAAATTATTCTCGGCATCTTTCGGGGAAAAAAGAAGGGGAACCGCCGGAAACGCTTCTCTCATACTTTCCCCGCAAAAAAGACGGTAGTCCCGATTTTTTGACAATTATTGACGAATCACACGTAACGCTTCCGCAATTGCAGGGAATGTTTGCCGGCGACGCTTCACGCAAAAAAACGCTGGTTGAATACGGTTTTCGTTTGCCCAGCGCCAAGGATAATCGCCCGCTCAAATATCCGGAATTCAAAGAGAGGATTGGACAAGTGATTTACACCTCCGCAACGCCCGCGACAATGGAGAAGGAGGAGAGCGAACAGACGGTTGAACAAGTCATCCGCCCGACCGGACTTATTGACCCGGAGGTGGAAATTCGCCCGATTTTAGCCTCCTCCTCCCATTGTCAAGGCGAAACCTTGACAATGCCGCCATTGTCAAGGTTTCGGCTTGACAATGGATATACCGGGCAAATTCAGGATTTTATCGCGGAAACCGAAATGGCGGTGCGAAAAGGCGGTCGCGTGCTTGCCACCACTCTTACAAAAAAAATGGCGGAGGATTTGAGCGCGTATTTGAAAGAAAAAGGAGTAAAAGCCGAATATCTCCACAGCGATGTAAAAACCATTGACCGCATCAAGATTTTGACGGAGTTTCGCCGTGGTACGTTTGATTGTCTGGTCGGAGTTAACCTTTTGCGCGAAGGACTGGATTTGCCGGAAGTGACGTTTATCGGAATTTTGGATGCGGACAAGGAAGGTTTTTTGCGGAGCGAAACCTCTCTCATTCAAACCATCGGACGTGCCGCGAGAAATGTGGAAGGAAAAGTCATTTTATACGCCGACCACATTACGGGATCAATTGAGAGAGCTGTGGGAGAAACAAACCGCCGGCGCAAAATCCAAATGGAGTACAACGAAAAACACGGCATCACTCCGCAAACCATCATCAAACACATTCACGACATAACGGAACATTTGGAAAGCGAACACGAAAAAGCAGTGAAAGCGAATTTAAGAATTGACGGCGAAGTGTTCGGAAAAGAAAAGGAAAAATTATTGAAAGTAAAAAGAAAGCAAATGGCGATGGCGGTAAAAGAGTTGGACTTTGAGACGGCGGCAATCCTTCGCGATGAGATACGGGCGATTGAGGGTTTCGGAAAATAACCGAGAAAACACCCGCCGGTTAGGGCGGGTGTGTTGCTATTTTTTATGCCAATCCGGACTGTTCCATTTTTTCAAATCGTGCAGTTTGCGCACATTCGTGAATCCTTGCCGTATTGAGATCAATCCCAATCCGGACATAAAACGCCGGAATTCTCCGCAGGTTTTAAAAGTGACGGTGAGCATTCTGTGCTCAAATGAGTCGTCTCCGTTTTTGTACAGATGAAAAGCTCTTTCTCCTTCGGGTAATATTTCTTCAATCAAATAATCGTTCGGTTCAAATTTTACAGGTACGCAATCGCACATCGTCTTACTCCTTTGTTTGATCTTATCCGCATAAATAATATATCAAAAATCTTAAATGTAAAGCTTTTTCTTTTTCTCAAAATCATATAAAATGGAAGGATGGAAAACATCACTTCTCCCATTCGTCTTGCCTCCGTTAATATTGAGAAAAACAAGCATTTGAATACCGTACTCGCTTTTTTACGGGAACGAAAGCCGAATGTGATTTGTTTGCAGGAAGTTTTGGAAAGGGATATGCCCTTGTTTGAAAAAGAACTCGGAATGAAGGGCTTTTTTGCGATTACCCACCGCTTTCGTCTCATGTCGGACGGCCGCGCGGAAATTGTTCCGATGGGGGTGGGAATTCTTTCAAATTTGCATGTCACTCGCGTTTTCCCGAAATATTACAGCGGGGATTATCTTCATTTGCAGATATATGATGAGAGCGTGGCCGACACAGAAGCGAGAGTTTTGCTTGCGGCGACCATGGATATTTCGGGGGTTTTGTACACTATCGGCACAACGCATTTCACTTGGAGCCCCAAAGGCGAAGCGGATGACCGGCAGAGGCGCGATCTCAAAAGTTTTTTTGAAAAAATGGACGAATGCAAGGATGGCGGGATTGTCGTTGCCGGCGACTTCAACGCTCCGAGAGGAAGAGAAATATTCAGGGAGATATCGCTGCGCTTTAAAGATAACATTCCTCCCAACTACATAACGTCTCTTGATCCGCGCCTCAATCATGCGTCTTTTGAAATTCAGCACTTGATGATTGATGGAGTTTTTTCCACGCCGGAATATTTGGTTTCCAATGTTTCTCTTAATTTTGGGGTAAGCAATCATGCGGCGATTCTCGCGGACATTAAAAGAGTATAGATACCAATATACGAATGAATACGAATGATACGAATGGCAACAAATACTACGGATAAAGCAATCGTTTGAATTCATTGGCATGTCAGTATCTTTATTCGCAATGCTGCAGAAGATGAGATACATAGGTAATACCCCTGATTTCAAAAAAGAGTTAAAATCAGGCAGTGATTATCAGTCAAAATCTTCGCAAAATGGTGTATGAAAATTACCGGCGCAATCGGAAACT
>JBAYGK010000156.1:0-3703 GCA_041666665.1 Minisyncoccota bacterium | reverse complement strand
TTTCCGCCGAGCTTTGTAAAGTTCCATTCGTCATCCCATATACTTATACTTGCCCCATATACATCGTTATGGCCTCTTCCCCGCGCGAATTTCTTGAATGTAGTATTCTCCCTGCTGTTTGAACTGCGGATTCGTGTCCATTACTTTCTGCACCTCCGCAATCGCGCGCGTTTTGTCTCCCGCCTCAAGATACGTTGCGGCAAGCCGGATCCGAAGTTTGGGATCTTCACCCTCTTTCAGTTTTTCTTCCAATATGAGAATAATGCGGTCAAACCTTTTGGCGAATACATATGTATTTATAATATCCTCATTGTACGGGATCGTTGTCCCAAACGTCTTGATAAGAATGTCGTCGGCAAGCGCTTGGTCTCCTTTGTATATTGCCGTCATCGCATAGGTCTTTCCCGCATCCGTAAATTCCGGCGCGAGATCATACATTTCCCTTGCGAGAGCAAACGCTTTGTCGCCCTGATTATTATTCAAATACGCGAGAATGAGATTGAAACCGATTGTTTGTTTTTGCGGAGAAAGTCTGTGCGCTTCTTCAAAGTGAACAATCGCTTCGCCCTCCTCGTCATACCTGAAAAAAAGCATGCCGGCGAAGGTTTCGTTCCTTGCGTCCCCCGGCGCTTCTTTTACCTGCCGGAGCGTTTGCTCTTTGGCAAAAGCGAACAATCCTTGTTTTAATGTTTCATCCAGACCATCCACGGATTTTGCGCGGATGGCGGTTTGAACCAACTGTTCCCTCGCTTCGGAATTGCCGAACGTATCGTAAGAAATAACTTCCTTAAAGCTGTCCAAATTCTTTTGCGTAAATGTCATTTGTCCCGCCGCGTTCGGATGAGGCGAAATGGCGTCAATGAGCGCCTGATTCGCGAGTATGGGCTTGATATTTACCACATACATGACAACGGCCAAAACGGCAAAAACGGGAATCGCCACGTAGGTAACGGGAAGCTCGTCCGATGCCGCCGCTTTTTTCGCCGGAACATTTGACGGAAAAAATTCGCGGGAACCGCTTCCGTGGAGGAATGCGAGGACGGAAAAGAAAAGTATGTAGCTGAACAGGTTGTCAAAAACGAAAATATTGTGGACGAAATAGGCGGCGAACAATCCGGTCAAAATGCTTTTTTCAAGAATGCCGTTTTCCTCTTCTCCCGACAGGTATCTTTTCCACACATGCCGCAGGTTCGCCCACCACCCTTTTTCAAGACATCCCATTTCGGGTTTCCAGACAAAAAGAACGCCGAGGACGAAAAGAAGAAGATACGAGAAAAGTCCGAAGAAACCGGCGGCTATAAGCCAGTCAAGAAAAATGTCGTGCGCGCGATCAAACCACTGTTCTTGATCATGCATGCGCGGATTATAGTATTTGTTGAAAACAAAATTGAAATTATCCTGACCCCATCCGAGAATCGGCCGCTCTTCAAAACCCCTTATCGCCATTTCCCATACCATAAAACGCGAGGCCACCGTCGTTTCGTTGAAAGAAATGGAAGCAAGACGGGCGAGAGGGCGATTGCTTTTTACAAAATCCGCCTCCTTGTTCTGAAAGACGAGAAAAATGAACACCGCGACAAAAGCGATTATGCCGACCGCAATCCGTTTCATTACCGGATTCTTTTTACTCAAGAAGATAAAGAGCAGAGCGGCGAGAATTATTCCGACAAAAAAACCGAGCATGGAACCGCGCGTTTCCGTAAGAAACATTATGACCGTTTGAAGGATAACGGCGAGTGCATACGTCCACCACAAAAAATCATACTTTTTGGTTCGCGCCATAAGAAACATCGTCAAAAAAACATTGAAAAGCAAATACCCTCCGAAATACGCCGCATTGCCGAAACGCCCGTCAAGACGGATTCCGCCCTGGCTGATTTCCGCACCGCCTGAAAGCTGAAACAGTCCGTAGAAAGACATGATGACGCCGGCAAAAACCGACGTCTGCAAAAAGTTGATCCAAAGTTCTTTCGTCAGCACGGAACCGGCAACAACGAAATAAGCGAAAATATGAATGAGCGCGACAAATCCTTCCATGCGTTCATAGTTTGACCACAAGCTTTTCGCCGGATTGACCCCGGTAATATCCGCGACAAAAACCACCGCGACAAAAAATGCGGTCGCCGCCATAATCCAAGAGAACTTCGGGCGATAAGCCGCATTGGCGTACGCCAAGAGTATCCACAAAGCGAATATAACTTCCACGATAATTCTGAACCCGAAGTTCTTTCCCGTGATGAAAGGAAAAAACAGCGAGTTCCCGACAATAAACGCCAGAAACGGTATCGCGAAAATTCCCGCAATAATGGCGCCCCGAAGGTAAGATTCTATTGTTTTCATAAAGACTATAATATACCAGACGCAAAATTTAGTCCACAAAAAAAAGAAAACCGCATGGAAGTGCGGTTTTCGGAAAAGATGATTTATTGTCTTCTCAGAAATTTTTTCTCTCGCGGATAACATACATCGGACGGTTCTGACCTTCCTTGAGAATCGCACCGATATACGATGCCATGAACCCGAGACAAACCAGAACTATCCCGACGAGAAACATAATCATGACCGCAAGCATGGCGGCGCTATCAAACGTGTCGTGATAAAAATATATCGCCGCGAAAACGTAGCAAGCAAGACCGACGGACACAAGCGATATTATTCCCCCCAGCCACGAAGCGACACGGAGAGGAAAAAGACTGTGAGAACGGATTGCCGAAAACGCCAAATGAAAAAGTTTTGTCGTGCCATATCCCGCTTTGCCCTCCGTACGTTCGTCCGCGTCAAAAAACACAAACGCCCTCCGAAAACCGAGCCAATCAAGAAGTCCTCTCGTCATGCGATCGTGTTCGGTAAAACGCTTGAACTCCTCCGCAACCTTTCGGTCTATGAGGCGAAAATCCGTTGAACCCGGGGTTATCGGCGTTTCTTTGTCGCCGATTCTTTTCATAAGCGCATAAAAAAGAACGGAACCGATTTTTTTTACCGCACCCTCATTCTTGTTTTTTTTCCGTACGCCGATAACAACCTCCGCGCCTTTTTCCCACTCATTCACGAACTCGGAAATAATTTCCGGGGGATGTTGCAAGTCGGCATCAATCAAAACAATCGCATCGCCCGAAGCGTTGTGAATACCCGCCGTTGTCGCAATCTCTTTTCCGAAGTTTCGCGAAAACTCAACGGATTTGACGCGGGAATCTTTTTGGGCGAGAGCGCCGATTTCCCGCACACTGCCGTCCGTACTGCCGTCATCAATAAAAATGATTTCTTTTTCATAGGGCAGTTTTCCCAACACCGCCAAAACGCGGGCATACACCCGCGGAATATTTTTCTCCTCGTTAAAAACGGGAATAATTACGGAAAGTTTTTTTGGTGTCATTGTCATATTGCGTACCAATTTACTATAACAGCAGAAACAAACCCTCGCAAGTGGCGTTTGATTAGCCGAATAATATTGCTTACCCTTTCCGGCAAATAATCATCTTCGTGCTCGGACCATTTTTTACAAACATCAATGCAAGCAGTTCCAACGGGTAAAAAACTGCAACTCCGAAGCATGGAAAAAATTCAAGCCTCCCTATGATGACCTGAAGTGCCTGCACTTTTTCATACCTCATTTTGAACGCTTAAAACTCCCATAAATTCTCCCTCAACGGCAAGAATGATCTCTTTTGCCATTTTTTCAAAAAAGTACCGTATCGTCGAAAGA
>JBAYGK010000155.1:0-3767 GCA_041666665.1 Minisyncoccota bacterium | reverse complement strand
CTCTTTGTGATCCGCTCTCTTTGCAAAGCGGATTGAATGAATCTATTCGCGTAAAATATCCGACAAAAGAACTTTACATGAACAAGGTAAGAAGAAACACACTTAATACAGTAAAGAATCCTCATTCTTTTTCACTGCAAATGAAGGTTTTTGAAATCCTTGCGAACCGAGTATACGGCGAATAAACATAAGCCTCCGGCATTCCGGGGGCTTTTTTTGTGATATTTTCAAGGAGATGTTCTAACGTCATTCATTAGTTTCCACAACGAAAAAACATTGGATTGATTTTTTTTGTAAAAAAAGACCCGCGGATTGCGCGGGCCTTTGGATGAGTTAGAAGAAAACGCGGACGCGGATGCCGACGACATCGTCCTCTATTTTCGGACCGTCATTCGGTTTTGTTTCCGAATGCAAGAGGTCAACGGTTACCGAGGAACCGCCCAGTCTTCCATAGGGGCCGTTTTCGGGAAGCACCAAACTTGTGCCGGCGGTTACACCGGTGTAATTCGTCGCTCCGCTTGTTTTTTCAACCATGCCGTGAACGCGCAGGTCAAGCTTGTTGTCTTTCATGCCCCATACTTTGTAATCGGCCAGCCCGTATCCGCCCACCGTTGTTCCCGGTTTTTCCGACCGGGCTTCTTCTTTTGCTCGGTATCCTCCGCCGTACAAATCCAAGTTTTCGGTCGGGCTGTATTTTACGCCGACACCGGTTCTTTGCGATATGTCGCTTTTTTGGTTGGAGATGGACAATTGCAGATTTTTTTTCACATCCCAGACCAAACGCTGTGATGTTTCCATTCCGTTAAACCGTTGCGGGTCGTTAAATGAGGGACCCGTTGGTCCCGTCACGTCGGCTATAAAAGTAAGGCTCGGCGTGATTTTTGTTTGAAGCTGGACGCCGTAACCGTAATGATGAAACGGATTGCTCGGACTACCTATGGTAATGGCTAAATACGCGGGCGGAAGATATAATCCGCCGGCGGTCAATACGGATCCGGCGCGAACTGTCGTGTCTGAGAACATATTGCCGACAAGTCCTTCTTTTCCGAAGTTGTAACCGACCCATGCCTGTGTGATATAGTTCGGATGAATGCGGTTATCCAATCCGGAAATATCATTTTCCATAAAAAACGAAAAGTTTTTATATTTGCAACTTGTGCGGAGGCGTATCGGATTTGCCATAAAATCCTGTTTTGTTCCGCCGGTAAAACTGGCATATCCCCATATGGAACATTCGGCGTTATCCGTTTTAAAAAGCGGTTCAACTTCATGATTGGCAAAGACCGGCGACGACACAAGAAGCGCGAAGAGGAAAGATAATAAGAGTTTTTTAAAAGGCATCAGCCCTCCCGTTATTGTAAATTTGCGTAAGAATCTGCGTGCATTGTTACATTTATCGGGCAAAATGTCAAGAATTTTTTTCCTCTCTTTCAAAAAGAGTTTCTTTGCGGATTTTGTGGTAAAATAAAAAATGAAGCCGCCAAAAAATATCAATGAACGCTTTATTCGGAATAAAAAAAGAAAAATTATTTGAACTTTGGCATCTTATCGCCCGAAATGTTTTTCTGCTTATCAATGCCATTATTTTTTCGGTTGCGGCGCTCCTCATTTTTTTCGGCAACACGAAAGAAGGAATCTTTCTCGGCATCATCATACTTTTTAATATCTCGCTCGGTCTTATTCAAGATATTCATGCGTGGCGGACGTTGGAGAAATTGCGTCTTTTGACCGCGCTTTCCATCTCGCGACTGAATCCCGACGGTTCCGTCAGTGCCGTGCTTTTGGATGATTTGAAAAAAAACGATCAAGTCGTGCTTCATCTCGGAGACCAAGTACCCTCCGATGGCACGGTGTTTTCCCAAAAAGGTTTTGAAGTGAACGAGGCGCTTATTACCGGAGAATCAAGTTCTTTTCCCAAAAAAGAAAACGACCGCGTTCTTGCCGGAAGCATCGTCACGGCCGGTACCGCCGTGCTGAAAATTGAAACGATTTTCAGCGAGAGCCGCATTTCCAAAATGACGGAAAAGATTCAGCGATATACCGAAAACGCAAGCCCGATCCAAGAATCTGTCCGTCTCGTGGTGAAATATTCCGGCTACGTTCTCTTGCTGGTTATCGCTTTTGTCGCTTTCCGGGGGATACAGACATCGGAACCGATTATTCTCATGGTCAAAAGCATTGGCGCGCTTGCCAGCATGATTGTTCCTCAAGGGCTGGTAATCGCCGTCACTCTTTTGTTCGCTTACGGATCCGTTCATCTGTACCGGAAACATGTCTTACTGCAAGACGTTAACGCCGTGGAAAAATTGGGACGCATAAAAAATTTGTGTTTGGATAAAACGGGAACGCTGACCGAAAATACTCTGACAGTGGAAGATACGCATGTTCCGGCGGGAATATCGCGCGAGGAGGCGGAATATCTCACCACCACCTATACGTGCGAATCCGGCGATTCTTCACAGACCATTCGCGCCGTTCAAAAATATTTGCGCTGTCCGACGGGTGGAGAAGTGTCGGATGCGATGCCGTTTTCCTCAATGCGCGGATACGGGGGCATCCTTATGAAAGACCCGCAAAAAAAAGAAGCGATTTTGGTCGGAGCTCCGGATATTTTTCTGCCGCATCTTTTGAACGAGGAAGAAAAGGAGTGGCTTTCTCTCCTGATTGAAACTCATGGAAGGGAAGGAAAACGTCTTTTGTGCGTCGTTCGTTCTCCCGGAGAAATGATTCCGCGCGAACTTGCCGGCGTTTCGCTTTCCGTTGTTGCGGCGTATGTTCTCCACAATGAACTCCGCGCGGGCACGCGGGAAGCCATACGATTTTTTCAAAACAGGGGCGTTGTTATCCGCATTATTTCCGGCGATAATCCGGAAACGGTGCGCGCCATTGCGAATCTCGCCGGCGTTTACCATACCGAAAACGTCATCACGGGAGCGGAGATGGAAAAGTGGAATGAAAGGGATTTTGGCGAACATGCGAAGCGTTTTACCATCTTTGCCCGCATCAAACCCGAGCAGAAATCAAAGATAATCAAAGCGTTGAAAAAAGACGGATTTACCGCCATGGTGGGAGACGGAGCGAACGATGCTCTCGCCATAAAAAAAGCGGATCTCGGCATCGCCATGTTTGACGGCGCGCCCGCGACGCGGCGGCTCGCTTCGGTTGTTTTGACGCACAACAGCTTCGCCGAGCTTCCCGAGGGGGTGGCGCTTGCCGATCGGATCATCAAGAATGTTGAAATATACGCGAGCGTTTTTTTCAATCAGATGTTCATCGGCGTTTTCTTTTTCACTCTTCTCAGCGTTTTTGAATATTCATATCCGTTCACTCCTCTCAATATAACATTCTCAAATTATTTCACCGTCGGACTTCCCGGGGTACTTGTCTTTTATTGGGCAATACGTCCTTCCGGAAATATAATGAAGGAAAACGCGCAGTCATTCCTGCTTCGGGTCATTCCTTTTCCTTTTATCGCCGCCATAGTGCAATCTTCGGCAATGCTTGCCGTGTTCATTCTCTATCGCGCTTCCGCCGGCACGGAAGAGATGAGCGCCATCATGGTAATATCCTCCATTCTGCTCGGAATCGTTTTCTTCTCGCTCTCGCCGCGCGTGTACGAGGGGGTCACTTCCCGCGTCCAGAAAATTCAAGTATTTTGGTTCGGAGCCTTGGAGGTTCTTCTTCTTTCCTTTGCTTTTTCTTTCCCGTTTTTTCTTGAGTTTTTTAATGTTACGTCGGTGCCGGCGGTAAGTTTTGCCGTAATCATT
>JBAYGK010000154.1:0-3801 GCA_041666665.1 Minisyncoccota bacterium | reverse complement strand
TTTCGTTGACTGGCTTGGTATACGGAAAGCGATATTCAGCGGACTCGTCGCGATGCTCATTTTTCGTATGGGACTGGTCTATTGCGCGTTTACGCCGGACATTCCCTATCGCGGAGTAATGACGCTCGTCATGATATTTCTTTCCGGCGTGCCAGCGGCAATGCTCGGAACGGTGTATCAAATCGGCAACCGCAGATACACGACGCAAAAATCGCAAGCCGCCGGATTCAATATCTGGTACATCGCGATGAACATTGGCGCGATAGCATCGGGACTCCTCGTGGACTTCATTCACAAAACGCTTTCATTGCCGTTTGAATGGGTGCTCGTGTTCGGGATTGGTACGACGATAATTACAATTTTCGTTGCGCTTATTACCGTAACGACGAATGAACAACTGCGCGGAAAAGATGAAGCGCCGTTGCCTCCAAAACCGAAAAAAGTTAAAAGGGATTTATCCATACCAAACTTTACGATGGAATTATTTCGTGATGCGCTTAAAAGTGGTCTTGGTGTTCTGAAATTTGGTGTAATTTTTTCAACGCTTATTGTGTTTTTGGTTGGCACAATGCTAAACAACTACATCGATGCTGGAATTGCATGTGTGACAGTGTTTTTGGTAGGATATCTTGGGTGTTTTATCAACACAATGTTTAGCAGAACAAAGTCATATGTTTACGCCAAAAGCGTCGTGGTTGCTCCCGCATTCTTACGAATGCTTGCCGCGCTCACATTGCTTGTCGGCGTTCGCGCCGCGTTCCTCTACACCGGACTTTTGATGCCGAAATATTGGTATCGGGTCATCGGCGAAGGTGCGCAGGTCGGTTGGTTGAATACGATCAATCCTGTTATCATCGTGCTCGGTGTTTTACTTCTCGTACCCATTATCAATAAGTACGACACCTACAAAATGCTCGCGTGGGGCGCACTGCTTGCCGCGATGTGTTTCGTGCCGCTTGCCGTGCCGTGGTATTACGTGAGCGATAATATCGTTGTCGCATACTATGCAATGGCGATTGTTTCCATGATATTCCTCTCATTCGGCGAAATGATGTGGTCTCCGCGATTGTCGCACTACATCGTGTCGGTCGCACCGAGCGGACAAGAAGGAACATACAGCGCTTTCGCATCGCTCCCATGGTTCGTCGCAAAAACTCTTGCCGGCGGATTGTCGGGCGTAATGCTTGCGAAATGGTGTCCCGAGTTCATCGTCCAAAACGGCGTGAACGTGCCGATACAAAAAGTGTTAATCACGCAAACCTTGCCGTACTGGCAAACACCCGAAGCGCTCTGGCTCATTCTCGGCATTATCGCGATCATCGGTCCGATCATCATGCTCTTTTTGAAAGATTGGTTTACGGTTGGGATGAAACAAAAGGTATAACCCTTCAACAATGTTCAGGGTAACCCTTTGACAAGCTCAGGGTAAATAAAAACAAGGCGCTCCGATTGCTCGGGGCGCCTTTTCTTATTTTTGTGACTTTATAGACCTTATGCTTGCCCGTCCGTAGCTTTAGCGAAGGTGGGGGCTTTTGACTTTATAGACTTCGTCAAATCCATACTGCTTCATAAGAGCATCAACCGACGGCTTTCGTCCGAGAAAAGCGGCATTGCTTTCCATGAACGGCCGTGAACCGCCGCGGGACAATACTTCGCCCTCAAATTTCTTTCCTACCGTCCAGTCAATCTTTCCATTTTTTATAAAAGGAGAAAAATCGTCCGCCGAAAGCACTTCCGACCAGATATAGCTGTAGTATCCCGCACTATATCCGCCCGCAAAGATATGAGGAAACGATGTTATCGCTCTTGTCATCCACGGATACATCGCTGTCAATGATGCTTCGTTGTATGATTCGCTGTAAATTTTCCAGAGCTGGTCTTTTTGCGACGGATCATATTCCATATGCAAACGGAAATCAAACTTTGATTGCACCAATTGACGTGAAATATAAATACCCTTTTCAAACCTTCGCATCTCGCTTGCTTTTGCGAGAAGATCGGCGGGTAATTTTTCTCCCGTTTTGTAGTGAGCCGCAAAGATGTCCAGCACTTCCGGTTGCCAAACGAAATTTTCCATAAATTGGCTGGCAAGCTCAATTCCATCCCACGGCACACCGTTTAAACCGGCAACATCGCGGACATTCGCCTGCGTCAGTATTATTTGCAAGTTATGTCCGAACTCATGAAAAAAGGCGGTAACGTCATCTAAGCTGAGCAGAGCCTCTTCGTTTGCTTGCGGCGGCCGGAAATTAAGAACAATGAGACCGACCGGCAATTGTATTGCGCCATCGCTTCTTTGGTACCGCACGACAGCGGAATTCGCCCATCCACCCGACATTTTGCCTTCGCGTCCGAACAAATCCATATACAAGCCCCCGCGCAATTCCCCTTTATCGGAACGCACTTCGTAAAATTTCACGTCGGGGCTCCAGACGGATACATCTTTTCTTTCCACGAGCAAAATGCCGTATAATTTATTTGCAACTTTCTCAAGTCCGCCGATGACTTTTTCCAGAGGAAAATACGGTCGGAAATCTTCTCCGGAAAATGAAAATTTTTCTTTTTCCAGAAGTTGCGAATAATACGCGGTGTCCCATGGTTCAAGTTTCGCAATGCCGTCTTTTGCATGCGCATAATCGGAAAGTTCTCTGAATTCTTGTTGAGCAAAAGGAAAAGATTTCATCCTCAGGTCATTTAAAAAATTCATAACGGTATCCGTATCGGGCGCCATTCTTGTCGCCAGCGCCATTTCGGCGTAGTTTTTAAAGCCGAGAAGTTTGGCTTTTTGAAAGCGCAGATGAATGATTTTTTTTACAATCGGAATGTTATCAAATTGCTTTCCCCCCGGTCCTTTCGCCGTTGCGACGGAAGACGCCGCTTGAAGAACTTCACGGCGAAGTTCGCGATTTTTCGCGGTCGTTAGTACTGTGACCCATGTATCCTCTTTCAGATTGAGAACAAAACCATTCAGCTTGAGCGCTTCCGCATTCTTTTTTGCCGCGTTTTTTACGGCATCCGGCATCCCGTCAAGGACGCTTTCGTCGGTAACGCGTTTTTTCCAAGAATCGGTTGATTTGACGATATTATCGGTGTACATCTTTCCCAATTTATTTTCTTCGGAAATTATTTTTGTCAAACGAACTTTCTTTTTGGCGGAAAGTTCAATTCCGAAAAGACGATATGCGCGCAACGTATTTTCCACCGCCATTTTTTGTTCCGATGGAAGATTTTCCTTAGCGACTGCCCGGTATGCGTCATACAGCGCCTTGTTTTGGAGATTCTCCATATCAAATCGGGAAATCATTTCCTGACATTTGGCAAATTCCTTTTCGGTTTTTTCGGCGATTGATTTTTCGGGCATTGCCACTTCGCTCATGTGTACGATAGGCCACCAAAATCGGTGCATTTCATCATCCATGGCATTGATGGGGAGAACGAGATTTTCCCATGTATATGGCGCGCCGGCCGTCAATCTGCTCTTGATCCACGCGCGATTTTTGGCAAGCATGACATCAAGTTTCGGCTTAGCCGTTAAAACGGAAATTTTATCCCACTGATAGAGGACGAGTTCCGTTTTTGGCGGCGCATTCGTTTGCGCTATCGCGGGAACGCCCGCAACAACAATAATAGCGAATAAAATTGCAACAATAATACGCTTCATATAGCAACTCCTTTTAAATTGTCAAATTTTTCCGCCCGCGGGCGGAAACAAATATCTGTGCTTATATAACCATTTTTTATGCACAGCGTCAATTGCCAAAAATCGTGTTATGCTATATACAATCATTCTATGGAACGCGA
>JBAYGK010000153.1:0-3812 GCA_041666665.1 Minisyncoccota bacterium | reverse complement strand
GAGCGCGAACGCTTTCCAAGTGAACCAGCCGGATTAAAGCGCCGGCATCAATCGTCCAAACCCACGAAGTCCCGTTTCTTTGGACGAAAAATTTCGCTTCCCCGAAAACGCCCGCGCCCCATGTGCCGTCGCGAAACGGAAGATAAAGACCCCCGTCGCAAAACGGAAGAACTTCCGAAAAATAATATTGCATGCCGTTGCCCGTTTTCTTTTTCCACCGTCGGTAGCCTTCCCGGTGCTTTTTCTGGTTCGGGTTTTCAATAACACAATCCGGAAACATTCGGATTATTTTTGCAATAAGGGTTTGTTCCAGCTCGGTATCGTACGTATTTATCGGATGCGCAAAGTACAAAATTCGTTTCATGTTCGCCTCGTTCCCGTTTTTGTCTTTCGGCATAATAGCACACATTGCGGAACAATGACAAACTTTCTTTTGCCGTTAAAAAAAGCAGGCCGTCTAAAATGCCGGTCTGCCGAAATGATTTTACTCTGCGGAAATTACCGCGGAGATTTCTTCAATGGTCGGATGATGTTCTGATTTTTTATAAAAAGTCCGGCATTTTTGAAGCCAGTCTTTTTTCCGGGTGTCTTTAATCGGGAAAATATATTTTTCGCCCTCAAAATCCGTCTTTAAAAATTCATAAGAATAATCTTTGTTTTTAAAGCGGTGAAAGGAATTGTCATTGGTCGGATCGGTTTCAATCCAGCCGTACGGCGGTATATATGCCGCGGCCCATGCGTGGTGTCCTTCATCGCGAAAATAACCCGTCACAACCATTGCCGGTATCCCCATGCTTCTGCATAACGCGACAAAAACGTTTGAAAAACAATCGCACTTTCCCATTTTATCCGCGATGGTTCTGCTTGCCGATCTTGTTTTTTTTCCTTCCCATGTGTAGAAAAAAAGCGTCCAAAGCGGTCCGAATCTTTTGGCGATATAACGAACTTGGTCGGCCGGTTCTTGCACCTCGGGGGGAATTTTTATTTGCCGTGCGACTTTCATTAATTCGCTCGGGGGCAATTCGGCAAAGGTTGATTGCAAAATCATGTACACACTGCGTTTGTTCGCGGGCAAAGAGCGAATCGTCTTTTCCATGCGTTCCACAGCATGTTTGGGAAGAATGGAATACGAAATGTTTTTGCGTATCCATGAAAAAATCAAACACGCTTTTCCGTAAGGATATCGGTTACGACCGGAAGAAAAATCTTCCGATATTTTTCGGGAGGCTTCTTGCACCGATGGAGACAGAAAATCCGCATCGTTGCTTTCTTTGAGATATTCCCGCAACTCATTTTCTTCAATGAAGCCATCGCGGAACGGCGGATGTATGGGTTCTTTTTTTGAGAGAGAGGTCATCAAAAAAAGCGCGCTCCCCGTTTTTCTTATGTCCGTAAGGTGTATGCAAAATTTGTTTTTGGCTTGATTTACGCATTTGATATTTTTTCCGGCAATATATTTGAAACGGAACAGTTCTTCGGGAAAAATTACAGATTCGCATTTTTTTAAATTTTTAAAATAAAGAAGCCCCGTTTTTTCTTCCCCGGAAAAGGAGAAAAAATGCCGTTGTTCGTTTTCATCTTTTTTGTCCCAAACGGTAATCACTTCAACCCTCCATAAGGAGCCAGTGTCAAAAAGCTTATCAAGCTTCATTCGGTATACCATAAATACCGAATTTTCGTAATTGACAATTGAACAAAAATCATCCCGATTGATTTCGGGATGATTTTGGAAATGTAAAAATAATTTCTTTCGCCTCTTTACAAAGGGGTGGTCGGAACGGCGGGAGCTTGCCCCGTCATGGCGGTTACCCAAAGTATCGCCGGGTCAAAATATCCGTTCAGGTACGCATGCATGGCAACGGCTCCGCATACGATTCCCGTGGCGAACATGAAGAATCCGAGAAGCTTTCTGCCGGGTACTTTTGTCGGATACAATTGAGCCGGTTTTGAAAATTGAGGAATCCCGGCTCCCATTCCGCCCATTGACGGCATTTTTTGACCTTGCTGAAAAGGCGCAAGAGGCGGTACGGTTGGAACCACCGGTTTTACCGTCGGTACAATCGGAGAAGGAGAGACTTTTCCCGATGGAACCATTCCCGATTGCATGTGCTGTGAAAGCCCCGATGCTATCGGAGCAACGCCGGGAGATGTTTTGGGAAAACCGATACCGCCTCCGGACACCGACGCCGGCTTGCTTTTCAGAAGCGAATCTTTTGCGGATGCATCAAGAAATTCCGCCGGCGTGGGAGAAACAATCTTTCCTTCCGTAAATTTCGCTTTGAGATTTTGAAGCGTGTCGTCGGCCTTTGGTTCCGCCGTCATGGGCATCATACCGGTCCCGGCCCCGCCCATCATAGAAGAAGGTATCGGTGAAGCCGTTTTTCCTTGAACTTCGGAATGAACCAGCGGTTCGGGCAAAGGTGCAATAGCGCTCGGTTCAAGAGTCTTTGATATCTGCGTATGCTTTATGCCGAAAAAAGACGAAAGCGTTTTTGCCGGAGCCGTTTTTGGAGCAACCTCGGGGGTTGTTGTTTTTGGCGCGGAAGATATTGCGGACGGCGCGGGTGTTTGAATGGCGCCGACGGCAGTTGTCGGTGTCGCGGGCTCTGCGGGTTTTGATTGGGTGGTGATTGGTGCGGGCGCCGGCGTAGCGACACTGACAATTATCGGAGTTGCCGGTGCGGTCTTTGAAACAAGCGACGATACCGCTATCGGCGCCGATGACGGAGGATTGTTGATTATGACTGCCGGCGTTGCGGGTTGTACGGGTGCGGGTGTTGCCGTGGCGGGAGCCGGTGATGTTGTGACGACAAGCGGAGTAATCACCGGTCCCGTCATATCGGCTTTTTGAAGAGATGCCGCCGCATCTTTTTGCATTTGCATTGCACCAACCATTGACGGCATTGATGTTCCGCTTATATCTATGGTCTCAAACGCTTCCTCAACATCCTTTTTATCCCACCCGCCGTGCGCGACCAGCATGTCGGTGATTTGCTCTTTGGTTTCGCCCTGCGAGCGCCTCTCTTTTATGAAAGAAAGAAGTTCATTATTTATCATAATGTTTTATATAGTGGAGAAATTAACATTTTGTAAATTCCCTTCTCTTCTATCTTATCATATCTTGCGAAGGAGTGAGTGTTAATTGTGGATAACTTTCGTTTTTTTTAAAATTCACGGAGAATGGACAAAGAAGCTCCGATTCCGTTGAGCCGCGCAACCAAATCTTCGTACCCGCGATTGATGGAATAAATATTGCGGAGAATTGAAACGCCGTCGGCGGCAAGCATTCCGATAAGCATGATCGCCGCCGGACGAAGCGCCGGCGGGCAAATGACTTCGGCGGCGCGAAGTTTTGTCGGGCCGGTAACATACAAACGGTGCGGGTCCGCCAAAACGGTATCGGCGCCGAGCTTGTCCAAATCCTTGGTGTGTATGGCTCGTTTTTCGTATACCCAATCATGAATGAGAGTCGTTCCTTTCGCCTGCGTTGCGATAACGGCGAAGAACGGGAGATTGTCAATATTGAGTCCGGGGTATGGGCGCGCATCTATTTTTTCTTGAAGCGCGACAAGGTTTGAAGGAAAAGTTTTAATATCAACGAGATTTGTTTTTCCATTCAGCGCTTTATAGCGTTTCAGAATTTTATATTTGAAGCCCATTTTTTCCAGTTTCAAAAGTTCCAATTCCAAAAAATCCAGCGGACAGCGTTTAATGACGAGCGATGATTTTGTAACGATGGCGGCGGACAAAAAGAACATTGATTCAATCGGATCTTCCGACAAGTAATAGGTTACCGGCGTTTTGATTTCTTT
>JBAYGK010000152.1:0-3862 GCA_041666665.1 Minisyncoccota bacterium | reverse complement strand
TTGCAAAAAAAGCCGATTTATGCTAGGATGTGGCAATGTTAAAGAAAAAGACAAAAGAAACGTTAATTAAGAAGGTTCGGGTCCACGAGACCGATACCGGGTCTCCCGAAGTGCAGATCGCTCTTTTGACGAAGAAAATTGACGCGCTTGCGGATCATCTCAAAGAAAACAAGAAAGACAATCATTCGCGAAAAGGACTTCTTCAGATGGTTTCCGATCGCAGAACGCACATCAAATATCTTAAGAAGAAAGACGAAAAACGCTTCTCGGAACTCGCGAAAAAGGTCGGAATCAAGGACAAATAACAATCTCTAATCGTTTCAAAGAAAGTGAGGGGATATAATATCTCCTCGTTTTCGTGTATAATGGAGAAGAGAAAAAAGGTGAAAGAAAAAAGGAAAAAGACGGACGTTTTCTGTCTTTACTTTCAACTTTTTCCTTTTAACTTTTAACTAATTATTTTTATGGCCGTAATCAAGCATTCACACCAGCGCGTCGGTGTTTTTATAGACACGCAGAACATTTATCACAGCGCCCGCAATTTATATCAGGCGCGCGCCAATTTTGAGAGCATACTCAAAGAAACGGTGGGGGACAGAGCGCTCATCCGCGCTTTGGCGTATGTCATCACCACGGAATCGGGAGAAGAGAAAAACTTTTTTGACGCTTTGGAAAAACTCGGCATTGAAATAAAAACCAAAGATTTGCAAATCTTTTTCGGCGGAGGGAAAAAAGCGGACTGGGATGTCGGACTTGCCGTTGACGCCATCTCGCTTGCCCCGAAACTGGATGTTGTCATTCTGGTTTCCGGCGACGGCGATTTTGTTCCGCTCGTTCAGTTCCTGCGTTTGAATATGGGGATTCGCGTGGAAGTGGCGGCTTATGGAAAATCAACTTCGGGAAAACTGCGCGAAGAAGCGGACGATTTCGTGGACTTGTGCGATCATCCGGAGAAATATCTCATTAAACAGAGAATACCTCCCGCGCATAAAAAGATAATTCCCCAAATCCCCCCTCAAAATTTCAGCGGGAAGAAATAAGGGATATTTGTTTCAAAAATATTTTTAAAAACAACCTTGAAATTTTTCAGGGTTGTTTTCATAATAGCGGACGAGTTCCGAGAACGCGCGTTCAAATTTACGCGCTTTTGCGAAAGACCGGCGATAATTTTTGTGCGAGGTATAAAGATATTTCGCGCAATTTTTCCAGCTCCTCTCTTTTCAGGAGGTTTTTTGCTCCGCAGACGAATATGCGGTTTTGGTTGAATTCAAAACTGAAAAGTCCCGCGTATTTGATGAGTTCAATCATAATGTCCGGCGTGAGAATTTCAAGCGCTTCTCTCTCTTTGCCCGCGCGAGTATATACGGAAAAATATTTATTAAAATCTCCTTCAAGCGTGAGTTCCTTATGTTCGGGAATGCCGCGCTTCAAAAGGACGATGTTTTCGGTATTTTCTTGGGATATGAGAATCACGGACGGCACATTTCCTTCCATTCTCGTTTCGCACATGGTAAAAGATATCAATTCACCCGTTTTTTCTTCTCCAATCACGGCGGAAAAAGACGAGAATAAGAGAAGGTTTCCGTTGTACATTCCCGCCACTTCTTCAATTTTTTTTCGTTTGCGTCCCATGGCGCAATACAAGGAAATGCCGGACGGATTTTCCGTTATTTCCATTCTCGCGAAGGTGTAATCGTGATCGGCGGCGAATCGTTCCCAGAATTCTTTTTCCGCTTGGTGTGCCGAAAGCGCGATGTACCCGACGAAAATAAAAACGTAAAGAGTAAACAACGGTATTCGGTAATTCCATACGCCGGAATTCCAAAGAAAAATTTCAGAAAGAAGAAACAGCGCCGTCCATGCAATCAGATGGCGGCGGTATCGGCCGTAAAGAAAAGAAATGACAGTGCGGTCGTTTGTATTTTTTTCTTCGTTTGTTTTTTGTTCTTCCATGGTTTTATTCAAGCGTGATAACGACAATCTCGGAGTTTGTGCCCACCCGCATCGTCGGTCCCCACGTGCCCGCCCCGCTTGATGTGTAAATGGAGTAATCACCGGTCGTATGAAGTCCGTAATCAACTCCGGGATAGATAAGGGAAGTTACGAAACGGTAAGGGAAAATTTGTCCCGCGTGAGTGTGTCCGGAGAGCTGTAAATTTATGCCGGCTTTTTTTATCTCCTTCGTTTGCGCCGGTTCGTGGTAGAGAAGAACGGAGGGGAGATTCGGATCAAATTCCCGCATTTTTTTTATGGTTTCAACGACATTTTTGTTTTCCATGCGTTCGCCGTAGCTGACACCGACGATTTGCAGACCGTCAACTTTTTTCATTTCATCTTTAAGAATGACCACTCCGGATTTTTCCAAAATATCATATGACTTTTCAACGCCGAAATACGTTTCGTGGTTGCCGGTGACGAAGTATGCCCCTTTCGGCGCGCGGAGTTTTGCAAGGTCGTCCGCCACATATTCAAATTTGTCGCCCGTCCCGTCAAACAAATCTCCCGTAATAAAGACCGCTTCGGGTTTTTGCGCATTAACATCGGAAATGAGTTTTTCAAAAAATCGTTCGCCCCAGATAAAACCGAGATGAACATCGGAAATTTGCACCACCTTTTTCCCTTTCCATTCTGCGGGAAGATTTTTGACGGAAACGGTGATATTTTTCACTATCGGATGATAGGCATTCCATATGCCGTACGCGGCGTACGCTATGGTGAAGACGGCAACCAATATTCCGACAATAAATCGCGAAACGTTCAGATGAAGGAGCGACCCGCCGCCGACGAAAATCCATGCGAACAGAAAAAGAAAAAGAAGCGCGGTCAAAATTCCGAACCAAAGCGAAAAAAGATAAAAAAGGCCGCGCGAAAAGGCCGTATCGTAAAAATGCGCAAAAATCTGAACGCCGATAAGTCCGAGAGGAAGAAAAACCAACAATTCCCCGATAATATGGCGCATATTCGCGGATTCAATCGCGAAAAATTTTATAAAGGATACATACAAAAAAACATGCGAAATCACGAGAATTCCGATGGCGGTCAGCGCAAAAATGAATATCTGCATCATGAGATACAGTATAGCAGGAAAGCGGTTTTAGGGAAGAGACCTAAAGGTGTTTGCGGGTTTCCTCGGAGGTTGTGCACATTTTTTCAATCTTTTTTTGAATCTTCGGTGTATAATAAAAACAAAGGAATTATCAATAAATTTTTAATAAAATACATGAAAAAAAGATTTTTAGAACTGCCGATTCACCACAAAATTTTCTTTCTAACACTTGCTTTAACAATACTTTCTTTGCTCACTTTCGCCGGAATTTTTTATGCTCGCAAAGCGTTTACTTCCCCCGCGCCTTCCTTTCCCGCCAATTTTCGCATGCCGACCGATCCGTCCCGCATGAGGGGAGAAACAGCCGGAATCGGCACACATTTTGCGATTACCGACAGCGAATATTTGAACATCACGCTTGAAAGTTCTGAAACCGTTGATCTTAAATTGACTTCAATCCCGAAAATGATAACGATGATGTTCGCGAAAGCGACGACTTTCGCCGCGACTCAAATCACCCTCTCCGGACTGGTTAAAAACACGACCTACTACAAATACGAAGACGATTACCATCACCTCGCGGAATTCACAACCGATAACGATGGAACATACACGTACGCGCAAGACATTTCCGCCCGCCATTTCGTATTCATCCAAACCGTAAAAAGCACGAAATTCATTTCGGATACCGGCGGCGATTGCGCCTCAATCGGAAACTGGAACCAAACGACAAAAACCTGCGCGCTCAAGCAAGACATTTCGGAAACCGTGCAGATTGACGGCAATAATATAACCCTTGACGGCAACGGACATGCG
>JBAYGK010000151.1:0-3975 GCA_041666665.1 Minisyncoccota bacterium | reverse complement strand
CAAAAAACAGGGAAAATCAGACTGAGTTTCAGTAAAAACAAACAAAAAGACGATATCGGCTTCGCCGATATCGTCTTAAGCCTGCAAGGTTGACTGTTTTTGAAATTCCTTAACGATAAATTTAAACTTGTCAAATATTCGGCTGAAAATCCTTTAAAAAATAAGAAAAAACAGGCGGATTATTTTTCAAAAAATACACAAATCATAAAAATGTTTTTCGCATACGGCAAAGAAACAGGGGCAACGGATATTTTTCCCGCGTCTTTCAAGCATTCTTCTCCCCTTCTCCGGCTTCAACTTTTGTCACTCTGTTTTTTTATGAATGACGGCATGAAACCATACCCGAAAAAAGACGGGGAGCTTTGTCCGCATCCGCGCGCTTGCATTTTATTTTTACTTAGTGTATGATATACAATATCAAAAGCAAAAGAGGGGTCGCTCATTATTAACAACGTAATCATTCATTATTTTATGCAAGCATTTTTTGATATCAACAATATATTTTTTACCGTCCTCGGGTACCCCATGAGTTATGTGGAATTCTTCGGCACGGCGCTTAATATTCTCTCCGTATGGCTCGTGGCGCGGAACAAGATACTCAACTGGCCGGTTGGCATCGTCGGCGTGGTACTCTTTGGCGCGCTCTATTGGCAAATACATCTGTATTCCGATTTTCTTGAACAAATATATTATCTGTTTACCGGATTTTGGGGTTGGTGGGCGTGGTCTCGCGGAAAAAATAACGAAGAAAAAACTTCTCACGTCACCTCCCTCCAAAATTCCGCGCGACTGTTCTGGTGCGGAACAATCATTATCGGCACGCTCGCTCTCGGATATATTACCGCGCATCTTCATTTGTTCGCGCCGGGATACTTCCCTGTTGCCGCATCATTCCCTTATCTTGACGCTTTCACCACCGTTCTCAGTTTTGTCGCTACGATCTTTCTGGTGCGCAAACAGATAGAGTCGTGGCTGTTGTGGATCGCGGTGGATATTATCGGCATTTGGCTTTATTGGGTGAAGGAAGTGCGCCTTGTCGCGCTTCTCTATGTTCTCTTCCTCATTATGGCGACACAGGGACTTTTTATTTGGTTCCGTCTTAAAAGAAGCGTAACTCTTAATCAACAACCATGAAAACGGGATTCATTATCGGAAAATTTTATCCGCTTCATCTCGGGCATATGTACTTGATAGACATTGCCCGCGCGAATTGCGATCATCTTATCGTTTGGGTTTGCGAAAAAGCCGAACAAACCGTTCTCGGTCATATTCGCGCCGGCTGGATTAAAGAACTCTATCCGGATGTGGAAATTCGTCTTGTCCCCGACACTCTTCCTGATAACGATACCGAAGGATGGGCGAAATATACCGTCCGCGTTCTTGGAAAAGCCCCAGATATCGTTTTTACATCCGAAGATTACGGCGAGCCTTATGCGAAGGCAATGGGTTCGGAGCATATGATGGTAGACAAACGCCGCGTTCACGTACCCGTATCCGGCACAAAAGTAAGGGAAAATACGGAAATGAATTGGGAGTTTCTTTCCGCGCCCGTTCGCGCCTACTATGCAAAAAGAATCGTTGTTTTGGGGGCGGAATCAACCGGAACGACAACGCTTGCCATTGCGCTGAAAGAACATTTCAACACGGAATGGGTGCCCGAATACGGCAGAGATTATTGTCTTCACCGAAACATGGGCGACAAATGGCAAACGGAAGAATTCATTCATATTGCAAGCGAACAAACGAGACGCGAAAACGAAATTGCCCGCCGCGCGCGAAACATACTGATATGCGACACGGATGCATTTGCCACCACCGTATGGCATAAACGATACATGGGATATTATTCGTCGGCGCTTGAAAAAATATCAGAATGTAAAAAAGCCGACCTCTACATTCTTACCGGAGACGAAATTCCGTTCACGCAAGATGGAACGCGCGACGGCGAACATATCCGGCACGAAATGCACGCATGGTTTAAAGATGAATTGGAAAAAACCGGACGGAAATTCATTACCGTAACCGGAAGCCGCGAGGAAAGATTGGAGTGTTCCGTGCGCGCAATAGAGGAAATAATAAGGAAACAGAAGGATTTTTCCTCGCCGACACAAAAAGAAAATACGGAATAATCGCGGCAAAAACATTTTCAGGGGAATGCGTTATTTTCGGGTAAAATCGGGGGCAAGGGTTTCAGACCGCATCCCCCGCTTTTTCCTTGATTTTGTCGGTGAAAAATAGTATAGTTTGAAAATTGTGGGAAGTTGCCCTCGGGCAAGTTTTCATTTAAAAATTATTTGTTAATTACCAGCAATAACGCTGTATTATTATGACGGAAGATAAAATTTTGATTTACGCACTGTTTGCCAGTGTCGTCGCGCTCGCTTACGGAGCGTTTCTCATTTACAAAATATTGAAGCAACCTGCCGGAAATTCAAAAATGATGGAGATTGCTTCCGCTATTCAGGAAGGAGCATCGGCTTATCTGTCCCGCCAGTACCAAACGGTTGGGATGGTGGCTCTTGCCGTTGTCTTTATAATGCTTATCACCGGCTTCTCCGGAAATACGATTTCGGCCTTTATCATCGGCGCCGTGTTCTCGGCACTTGCCGGATTTATCGGAATGAACGTATCGGTTCGCGCGAATGTCCGCACCGCGGAAGCGGCGAAAAACGGAATGGGATCGGCCTTATCCTTGGCGTTTGAAGGCGGTTCGGTAACCGGACTTTTCGTTGTGGGATTGGGACTTCTTTCTGTCAGCGGTTTTTATTTCTTCACGAAAGATGTGACGGCTTTAATCGGGCTCGGTTTCGGAGCTTCTCTTATTTCAGTCTTCGCCCGTCTCGGCGGAGGTATTTTCACTAAAGGAGCCGATGTCGGCACGGACATGGTCGGCAAAATTGAAGCCGGCATACCCGAAGACGATCCGCGCAATCCGGGAGTCATTGCGGACAATGTCGGAGACAACGTCGGAGATTGCGCCGGCATGGCCGCAGACCTTTTTGAAACGTATGCCGTTTCGGCAATCGCCATCATTTTGCTCGGGGTCGCCACTTTCGGAGAAAAAGGGAGCGCCACCGTCTATCCTCTTATGATCGGCGCCGTTTCAATTTTCACCACTATCATCGGCACATGGTTCGCGCGACTCGGAAAATCGGAAAATATCATGGGCGCTCTCTATAAAAGCTTGATTGTAACCGGTGTTTTGTCCGCAATCGTTTTTTATCCCGTTACCAACCTTCTCATGGCGGACAATAAAGTGTATTCCGTCATGAATCTTTACCTCGCCTCTCTTATCGGACTTTTTGTCACCGGAGCCGTTGTTTTGATCACCGAATATTACACCGCAAGCAAATACACGCCCGTGAAAAGCATCGCCGAAGCCAGCACGACCGGGCACGGCACCAATATCATCAAGGGGCTCGCCGTTGGAATGCAATCCACCGCCATGCCGATTCTCGTTATCGTGGTCGCCATTTTGGCCGCTTTCAATTTGGCGGGACTCTATGGTATCGCTCTCGCGGTCATGAGCATGCTCTCCCTTACGGGAATTGTCGTCGCGATTGACGCTTTCGGACCCATTACGGACAACGCCGGAGGTATCGCCGAAATGGCGGGACTGGATAAATCCGTTCGCGTGGTTACCGACGCGCTTGATGCCGTTGGAAACACCACCAAAGCCGTTACCAAAGGATACGCCATTGCCTCCGCCGGACTTGCCGCGATGGTGCTTTTCGCCGCTTATACGGAGGAACTGAAACTAAGCGGGATTGATACGGCGTTTGAATTGTCGGACACGAACGTCCTGGTTGGTCTTTTAATCGGAGGTCTTTTGCCTTATCTCTTTGCTTCCATCGCGATGTCGGCCGTTGGAAATGCCGCCAAAGCGGTCGTTGAAGAAGTTCGCAGACAATTCCATGAGATCAAGGGTATTATGGAAGGTACGGCAAAACCGGAATATTCCAAATGCGTTGATAT
>JBAYGK010000150.1:0-4024 GCA_041666665.1 Minisyncoccota bacterium | reverse complement strand
TTTGATTTGGGAAAACCTACATGCCTTTTTGTATGCCGGATACAAAGGCGGCGAGATAACGCAATTCATTCTTTTTCGCGCTTCCCTCGGCGACGCGGTCATGATAACACTCCTCGCTCTTCCCTTCTTCTTTATTCCCTCTCTCAAAAAATGGAGTTGGCTCATTATCATTCTCGGCGTCCTTCTCGCGGTATATATTGAATGGTACGCTCTCGGTGCGGGAAGATGGGCATACAACGCATATATGCCGATAATTCCCTTCCTAAATGTCGGACTAACCCCAACAATACAACTCGGACTGCTCGGATATGTTTCTTACCGGGTAGTTGAAAGAAAAGAAAAGATATAAAAAGAGCACTCCGAACAACGAGGCATTTTGTATGGATTCGCTACATCAAGAACCGCCCTCGGTTCCGCTCGTCGTTCCTTTTCCACATACTAATCCCTTATACTTCGTCGGTACACGTTCGTGTCATATTTTTCAAAACCGAGCGATTGATATAATTTGTTCGCGGCGATGCGCGACGGATTGCTTGTCAATTCAATCATGGCGGGAACTTTCGCGCCCTCCGTCCATTTATAAGAAAGCGCCGCTTCCATGAGCTTTTTGCCGATACCCTGTCCGCGGTGCGTTTCGGCGACAACGACATCTTCCACGCGCGCAACGGTTCCGCTTAATTTGGTGTAGGGTATGAGAGAAGCGATACCGACAATTTTTTCCATTTCGTTCGCCTCTTCTTCGCGTGCAACAAACAAAATTCCTCCTTGAACAACCGAAGAAATATCATCTGCGCCGACCGGTTTCACGTTCGACGATAATTCCCGAAGAAGTCCGTTTATTTCTGCAACGTCTTCTTTTGAAAAATCGCTGCGGAGCGTATCAATTCGTATGTTTGCCATGGTGAATATAACCGAAAGCGCGAGGAAAAGTCACTTGAGTACTATCACGACGAAAACTTAGTACGGCAAATCAAGAATAAGGAAAGAGAGAACCGCTCCAACCACCGCCATGGAAAGACCCCAAAGCATAAGCTGGCGGAACAGTTTGTTTTTTTCCATGGAGGTTGCGGGAATGGCGGAAATGCAGATGGCGCCGAGCGTGGAAAGAGGTGAAACATCCACCATGTGAGAACCGACGGCAACGGCGATTACCATTCTGTATATATCCCCGCCCCCCATTTTTTCAATAAGCTCGGGAATAAGGGGAATGAATGCGGGAAGCACCACGCCAGAGGAACTGCTGTATGCGGAAATGACACCCGTGATGAAAGCGAGAAGAGAATTTATATAAGAGACATCGGCAATGTTGGCAATAAGCGTCGTCGCCAAATCAAGACCGCCCGCCTTGTCCAACATTCCGATTAAAAGCGAAACGCCCGACACAAGCAAAATCGCATCCCACGGCATATTCTTAAGCGCCTTTTCCGAATCGGAAGCATCAAGAAACAACAAAATGGCGGCGGAGAAGAAGGCCGCGAGGATAAGGGGAATTTTGTAAAAAATGAGGAGAAAGAGGAGCAGTCCGAGCGAAAAAACGGTGATTTTTTGTTTTGTGGAAAATTTTCCTTTCTCTATATCAATGACGGATGAAATTTTGGCGGCTTCTTCTTCTTTTTCTCCGCGGCGTTTTTTGAAATAATACAGAAAACCGAAATACGCGAGAATGGCGGAAAGCGACTGAATCAAAGCGGAAGCGCCAAAAATAATCCACGGAATAAGAGCGCTTTCAATGCCGATTTTTTGAATAAGCCCCGTGGAAATAACCCCCGTCGGAGCAATCGGCGAAAAGGCGCCGGCATTCGCGCCGGTACAAATCATGATCGCCATTAAGAAAGGGTTGAGCCCGAGATTGTATGCAAGCACCATTCCGATCGGAGCGATAAGCGCGGTGGCAGCAATATTCCCCGGCCCCATGGCGGAGAGAAGAAAGGTCAGGGCGAAAAACACGAGAGGGAGAAGGGCTGGTTTCGTCCGAACCTTTCCGACCAAAATATTGGTTATTTGCTGAAGCGTTCCATTTTCGGCGGCGAGAGAGAAAAGAAAAGTAATAAACACCAGCATTAAAAAGAGCGAACTCGGAAATAATGCGGTGATGTTTTTTTCCTTCAGATGAAGAAAAAAGAAACCGATGATAAAGGCGAACCCGATGGAAAGAACGCCGATGTTTATTTTGGGCCGCACGATGCCGATTACGACGGCAACAACAAGGGCGACCAAAGAAAGTATGGCTATAGTCATAATACTTCCATTATCGTATATTGTCGGAAAATTCGCAACGAACAAGATGTCTTTTTTTCATTGCTCATCCGCGCAATCTTTGCTATGCTGAAAAAAGACAAGTTTGGAACAACGGAAAAAATATGAAAACAAAAAAAACAATTTTTATCGGGCACCCGATCGGCGGAGATGTTCCGGGCAATATGGAAAAAGTCCTTAAAATTTGCAAAGAAATCCATAGCGAGAATGCGATTCCCGTCGCGCCGTATCTCGTTTCGCTCCGATATCTTGATGATGCGAAACCGGAAGACCGCGAACTCGGGTGCGATGCGAACCTTGAAACCCTTCGCCGCGGATACATAGACGAAATGTGGCTTTTCGGAGACCGCATTTCTTCGGGAATGAAACAAGAAGTGGAAGTCGCCCTTTCTCTCGGCATCCCCGTTATTCCAAAAACGGAAGGAACGGCGCGGGACTTTGAAGAATTCAAAAAATAACCCCGCAAAAACGCCCCGACATCGGGGCGTTTTCTGTTTTGTATTTTCGGCGTTTTCCTTTCTTTTCCCTGCGTCGCGATTTATTCCGCGCCCAAAATTTGGAATTTCACATCGGCTCTTCCGGAGGCAAGTATGGACGGCGTACCGGTTCCTTTGCAACCGATGCAAAAATCATTTCCATCATACAAAACGGCTATAACGGAATAATTTCCGGGAGCAAGCGCGCATTTCGCGTTTTCTCCCGCGCATTTTTCCGGAACAATCTTCGCGCTCGCTCGTCCGGCAAAAGCGGAAAGATTCTTTGCGATAATCGTTTGTTTTTTGTCCGTGTCCTCAAAAAGAATCGCCGTTTTCGCATTGCGCGGAGCATTCAAAATACTCCATTCAAAAGAAATTTTTTCTCCCGCGCCTCCTTTCTTTTTCTCCAATTCGCCGAGCGCTATCGTGGAAATCGGAGTATCCCCGATAACAAAAACCGGCGCATTCGTTTTGATATTTGAAACGGATATCGCGGGTTCTGCGCCGTCCCCGATTAAAAGAATGCGGTGTCTTTCTCCCGTTCTCGCAGAAGAAGAGATGTCCGCTTTTATAAACAAAGTTTTTGAACCGCCCGCCGATACCGCCGGAGTGGAACTGCCGGTAATCAGAAACAAGAAAGAACCGTCGAAATTTTGATCCGCTTCGGCAAGAAGTTTTCCCGAATCCCATAATTCCAAACGAGGAATGGCGTTTGATACGGCAAAGTCGGAAGCCGATTCATCCTTCCACACGGTTTCACCATCCGAATCGCGGAGAGAATCCCTGACGGTTAATCGTTGTATTTTCAGATCCTCGTCTTTCGGGGCGTAAAACGTCGCCAAAAAAACCGTTGCTCCTTTTTTTCCTTTGGCGAAATTCCGCCTAAGAAGGCGCTCCAATTCTCTCGCCTTTTCCGCATTTCTTTGTTGCATGACAGCAAGAGTGCTTGAAGCTTTTTCTTTTTCGTTTCTCGTCGCTCCGATAGCCGACGCCTGAAGTTCAAACGCCTTTTTCGCTTCTTCAATCTTTCCGGGGATGCGCGGTATTTCGCGTTCCAGTTCTTCCCTTCTTTTTTCCACGGCGATAACTTCCGCATCGCGTTCCGAGACAGTCTGCATAAGCGCCGTTTGCACTCGCTCTTTATTGGCGAGTTCTTTTCTTACCGGAACATCCATAAAATATCCGCCGACAGACGAGGCGAGAAGGACGGCGTTCAATAGGGAAACAATGATGGAAAAAGCGTTCATAGGGGAAGCATTATATTTTTTATTTCGGCAATCTCGCGGGAAAGC
>JBAYGK010000149.1:0-4057 GCA_041666665.1 Minisyncoccota bacterium | reverse complement strand
TGTCGGCGCCGTAGTGGTTGCCTCAACCATCATCGTTATGACTTTCGGGATTGAGGTAAGTTTAAGATCAACGGTTTCCGTGCTGTCAAGCGTTATGTTCAAATATTCGCTGTTTGTAATCGCGAAATGCGTGCCGATTCCGCTTTTTTCTCCTCTCATTTGAAACGGATCGGTCGGCATGCGAAAATTTGCGGGAGAGGATGGTGCGGGCGAAGTAAAAGCTTTTTGGGCATAAAAAATTCCTGTGAAGGTGCCGACAGAAAGAACACACAAAGCAACGGTTGCAAAGAAAATCTTATGATGAATCGGTAACTCTAAAAATCTTTTCTTCATGTATTTTATTAAAATTTAGTGATAATTCCTTTATTTACATTATACCCCGAAGGGTTCAAAAATGAACAGCAAAAATGTGCATAACGAGCGAAGCGCGGATTATGCCTTTGTTTATGCCGTTTTGATTATGCGAGATACGTTTGACTTTATAACCTGAGCAATTCTTCCGGCTGTTCAAATAAAAAATCGGCCCCCAGAGCAAGGAGTTCTTCCCAGTCGCCGAGCCCCCACTTTACAACGCCGGTTTTGATGCCCGCGTTTTTTCCGGCCATAAAATCCACATTCATGTCTCCGATCATTATCGCCTCTTCGGGTTTCGTATCCGTTTCTTTGAGCGTCAGAAAAACTCCTTCGGGGTCCGGTTTCAATTTGGTCACTTCTTCGGCGCCCGTAATGAAGGAAAAAACTTGGGACAGTTCTCCCAGCTCTTTTTCAACGCTTTCTTTGGTGGAAGAAGAAAGTATCGCCAATTTGTGCTTATTGGAAAGATATGACAGCGTATCGGGCACCCACGGAAACAATTTGATGTTCGGATCGTAATTGGCATGAAATATTTTATTGAAAAGCGTATTCGGCATATAGGTACCGCCGAATATCTTCTCTTCGTTTTTGTGCCAATCCACGTCATACCATTTTCTGAATGAACCCACATCGGCAAAAAACAAGGAAGGATCTTTCCCCGCCGCTTCAATGATTTTTCCATACGCTTCATAGAGATGAGTCCATGATGCATCCCGCAAAACTCCGTCAAAATCAAAAATAATAAGTTGAGTATCCATGCTTCTCAGTATAAAGTTTTTAAAGAGAAAAAGAAACCCCGCAAGCGACAATGCTTGCGGGGAAAAACAAAAACGAAATGAAACCAAAAAAATCGTCTTACTTGAATCTTATCGTGTCCAAAACTTTGAACGCGAGACCGCTTGGGTCCAAAACCGTTTCTTTTTCCGAAGTATCAATCTTGTATAATTGATTCCTTAAAATAATATATTGGGCATGTTTCGTCACATAATCAATTCCGGGAGACCCGACATTAAAACCGTCAAAATTTGTGGTGAATTTCCAAAAGGAATCATGGCTGTTGAGAACGATAAAAAGTTCCCCTCCGTAATCAAGTTCTTTTGAAATTCGTTCAAAGTCTTCGCGGGAAAGGTCTCCCCAGCCGAGCTTCTCGCCCGCTTGGTTATACCACCCGCCGTTGTGAATGATCCTGTTTTTGAAGCGTTCCTGTCCGCATCGGAGACCGAATAAGTCTCCTGTCGGTTTGCGTTCGCTTCCGTACATTCCTTTTACCAATTGCGCCATAAACATACCTCCTTCCGGTCGTTTGATGAACTCTTGAAAAGAACGGTTATCAGTCAGCTAACCGACCATAAGTCTAACTTATGTGTGCGTATTTGTCAATGACGTGTCCTGATGAGATTTCTTGATCTGTGCTTGAAGACCCCGAAGCGCGGCGAGTATGGACTTTTTGAGTTCTTTGGTAACGTCCTCTTCATAAGCAATCTGAAGTTCCTGAAAATCGTAGTGTAATCTCATCCATCCGCGGGTTGCGATATCATCGGATTGAATGCCGTTTGCCTTTCGCAGAGGATCATGCCCCATATCCGAAAGATACAAATCGCCGTATGTTGTACACAAAAACTGAACGGGCTTTTCATCCAGTATTTTTTGCATAACCGAATTTTTGGCGGTTTCCGCACCGAACTTTATTTCAACAAACGAAGAATCTTCAACGTTGATTGGCGGTTCTTCCATGATAAAATTGGTTATCTTAATAATGTGTTTGGAACAATACGAGAGGCAAATAATTATCTCGCTCATGTTGCACTTACGGGTGCACCCTGGGGGGATCTCTCTCGGCTAAATTTTTCTGCGGAAAAATTTGCCTGGGCACCAGCTCGGCCGTTTTTGCCGTCCCTCCGACAAAAACATGCCTCCGCTGTTCAATCCCCCACGCGAGACAAGCAGTTGTCTCGCTCATGTTGCATTTACGGGTGCACCCTGGGGGGATCGAACCTCCGACCTCACGCGTGTGAAGCGTGCGCTCTAACCAGCTGAGCTAAGGGTGCGACGAAGTTAAAAGTTCATCAAGTTCATCAAGTTACAAGTTATAAAGTAAACGATGATGATAAACTCCTTTAAAGTCTATCAAGTTTGAAAAGTTTGTAAAGTCTGTTCTTTTTGTCGCACTTGATAAACTTGATAGACTTTTAACTTGATAAACTGTTTGCACATCCGGAGAACGAAAAGGAATGCGCGCGGAAATTTCCCTTTTCGGCGCGAATCGTGATGGTTCCTTCAATCGGGGTGTTGCTTTTGATTAAATTGAACATATCGGAACGACTAATGTCCAACTTCCCTTCCGCGGAAATATCTTTTCCGCGAATTTCTTTTGGAACCGGAATGCCATTCCATAACACCTCAACAACTGTTTCCCCTTTTCCCCGCGACAAAACAAGATTTACTTCCGTGCCGCGAAGCAAAAGCGAGAGCGTTGCGCCCGCTTCCCGCGATTCTGCATATTCGTGAGTTACAAAAAACTTGCCGTTCAAATTTATTTCTCCTTCTTGTATCTCTGTTTTTTCTTTATACGCTTCTTCCGCATCTTCCGCATATCCGAGCTCGTTCGCGATATTTCCCCTCATGTATCCGCAATAAGTCTCCGCCGTGGCAACGGAACACAAGGCTCCGTGGGTGTGCTCTTTATTGCAAGTTTCATTTTCCCCAAAAGAGCCGAGAAGCTCTCTGATCTTGCTTTCCGTTTCGCAATAAGAACCCTCTCCAAAATGAGTATAAACGATGTTGCCCTTGGTATCGGCCAGATATGTTGCGGGCCAATATTGATTGCCGAAAACATCCCAGTTGTCGTGATCGTTATCAAGAATTACCGGCCAATTCACGCCAAGCCGGAGTATGGCATCTTTCACGTTCTTCGGATCCTGTTCAAACTCAAATTCCGGAGTATGAATGCCGATAACGACAAGCCCGTCGTCTTTGTATCTTTCATGCCATTCGCGAATATGCGGCAGTGTGCGGACGCAATTTACGCAGGAATACGTCCAAAAATCAACCAGCACCACCTTGCCGGCGATATCGTCAAGAGTAATCGGCTCCGACCCGATCCACACATGTCCTCGTATTTCAGGCAGTTTTGTCATATAAAAAAGTAAAAAGTAAAAAGTTAAAAGTAAAAAGTTAAAAGTAAAAAGTTAAAAGCCCGTTGCCGTCCGTCGCCACTTTTAACTTTTTACTTTTTCCTTTTCACTCGTATATCATAATCTTTTTTTGCAAAAATGGCAAAATGATGTCTCCCCAAAAGTATTTGCGCGTTTGTAACGCCATTCCCGTTCGGCGGACGAACGGAAACGCGCAAACCGTATTTCTCAAAGAAATATTTTTTTATTTGTTCGCGGGAAGAAACGCCTTTCGGCATTATAAACGGTTCGTACTTTTTATGATTCTCGGAAAAATATTTTTTGTGATTTTCATGCAAAACTATTTGGCTGATCGCTCGCGCGGCTCGCTGGGGCGTCCGGGCCAGTCTGGAGACTGGCGTGTGTTTTTTGATCCGATACGCACTGGCGTAGTCCATTATTGCGCTGTTAAAAACAGAACTTGGCACGCCGCTTTTTTTGAACGTTTTTTCGGCCGCCTCGCGCGTGCCGAATATTTTTTTGAAATTCGTATCAAAGGCGATGTATGGCAAATCGTGCGCGAATGAAAG
>JBAYGK010000148.1:0-4106 GCA_041666665.1 Minisyncoccota bacterium | reverse complement strand
TTTTGTCCGTTCGCGGATTCACTCATCACTCAAGTTGAGAAAGAAGTGAGAAAATTGGATGGCGCGGGCGCGGTGCGCGTGGAAATAACCTTTGATCCGCCGTGGGAACCGACCCCCGAACTGAAAGAAAAACTGGGGCTTTAAATAAAGCTTTTTTTTCTCTTTCTCGCGCTTTTTCATCGCGGGTCTTTTCATAAAAAAGAATGTGTGGTATAATGAAAGTACGTTTAAATCTCATTTTTTATGGCGGAAAAACCCATACCTATAGATTCAATTTTAAATTCAAACGTAGGTACAAAAGACCTGTATCGTTATTCAAAAGAATTGAATACGAGCTATATTGATGTGGAAATAGATTTTTACCGCGAGCTCTACAACGAGTGGGATTTTTCTCCCATCACCAATCGCGATCTTGATGAAGAACTTTTTGAGTTTCTGGAATCCTGCGTTTCCGAGATAAATCGCCGGCACAAAATAAATATCGTTTTTCATATTCCGGAAAACCTGAAAGATCCGGAAAAGGAAGAAAAAAGCATCAAGGGATTTGAAAATTATTTCAACTACGAAATCAGGAAACAAAACAACAAAATCCGTACGACCACTCAAAATGCCATCACATCCGGCATTTACGGTTTGGCGTTTCTTTTTGCGGGAACATGGGCCATCAGATTCGTGGAAGAACATGAAACATATGCCTATCTCGCTTTTTTGGCGGAAGGAATACTTATTGGCGGTTGGGTGCTCGGTTGGGAGCTTGTCAGCATCATCTTCTTCAAATCAAAGGAATTGTTTGCGCAGAGGAAAATTCTTGAACGATTAATGGAAGCGAAAATCGTATTTGAATACACCGACAAACCGACTTCCTATTAGTCCCGAGCCGCCCATTTAACGTGCGGGGATTTTTTCATATCCGAACCCGCGCCCGCAAATCGTCATTTGCGCGTGGGTTCACAGGCAGTATAAAATTTCAATTTTGTCAATTTGACAAAAGACGTTTTCGGCGATAAATTTGAACAATAGCAATATATCTTAAGATAAAAAATCCATCTTTTATGAAAGGAAAAATCTTGGTAACGGGCGCGTTTGGACAGATCGGCACCGAACTTGTTTTGGCGCTCCGCAAAAAATACGGGGAAGGTTCGGTTGTGGCATTTGATAAAAAAGCCAATCCCGAATATCGGGGCGATGTTATTATCGGGGATATCACCGATGCGGAACTTTTGCGCGCAACGATACAGACGCATAATATCAAAACAATTTATCATCTCGTTTCCCTTCTCTCCGCCGTCGGCGAAAACAACCCCGGTCTTGCGTGGAAAATAAACATGGACGGACTTCGCAACGTTTTGGAAGCCGCGCGCGAGTTCAAGCTGAAAGTTTTTTGGCCAAGTTCCATTGCGGCTTTCGGACCGACCACCCCAAAAATCAATACCCCGCAACAAACCGTTTTGGAACCGAGCACGATGTATGGCGTCACAAAAGTGGCGGGTGAACTTCTCTGCCAATATTATTTCACCAAATTCGGCGTGGATGTCCGCAGTTTGCGCTATCCGGGAGTAATCAGCTGGAAAACTTTGCCCGGCGGCGGCACGACGGACTACGCCGTTGATATTTTTTGGAAAGCGCTTGAAACCGGCGAGTACACCTGTTTTTTGAAAAAAGATACGGCATTGCCGATGATGTATATAGATGATGCCATCAGGGCGACTCTTGAAATCATGGATGCGGATCCGAAAAAAATAAAGGTGCGCACAAGCTACAACCTTGCGGCCATAAGCTTCACACCGGCGGAACTTGCAAGAGCCATAAATAAACACGGCGTGCCTCTCAAAATTAAATACCAACCCGATTTTCGCCAAAATATCGCCGACTCATGGCCGAACAGCATAGACGATAAACGCGCCAGAAAAGATTGGAAATGGAAACATAAATTTGATCTTGATAAAAAAGTGAAAGAAATGATACGCGGCGTGAAAGAGATGCAGAGCGCGAAAAAGTAACCGACAAATCCCACCGAGAAATCGGCGGGATTTATGTTGTTCCGATAAAATGAAAAAAGAGTAAAATAGGCGAAGTTTAATTCCTTCTCTCACCACGCATAAAGGAAGGGAAAAATATGATACACGCATTTTTCAAAAACGTCGCGCTTCTTTTTGTCGGCGAAGGTTGTTTGCTTTTACCGCTTGCTTGGTGTGTTATAAGCGTGATGTATTTCTCCTTGCCTTTGATAACTGTTGCTTTTGGAATGGCGCTGTTCATTCTGCACATTCCGGCAATTCAATCATTTCGCAAACATGTTCTCGGAATACATGATGTTTGTTCACCAAAGGGCGGGTGAAATATCCCGCTCTTTTTTTATTGTGAGCACGATCATTTTTGTCGTCGCATACCTATACATATACCAAATACATATACTTATACTGTCCCTTGATTTATTTTGCTTGCGGGAGTTAAATGAAGAGATATATAACGATTCATTAATAATCACGAACAATATATGTCATATTCAAATAAAGCGAAAAAAATATACACGGACGCGCTCTCTGAAAAGCGGGCGGCGGGTTTGTATAAAGACGAGTACATCATTACTTCGCCGCAAGGCGCGTGGATTACCGTCCAATTCCCCGAAGGAACGCCCGAAAAAAAGGTGCTTAATCTATGCTCAAACAATTATCTGGGGCTTTCTTCTAATCCCGATATCATACAAGCCGCGCATGCAGGTCTGGACTCGCGCGGGTACGGCATGAGTTCGGTGCGTTTCATTTGCGGAACGCAGGACATCCACCGCGAACTTGAACGCAAAATGTCCGAGTTTTTGGGAACGGAGGACACCATCTTATTCGGCTCCTGCTTTGATGCGAACGGCGCGGTATTTGAGGCCCTGCTTGGCGAAGAAGACGCGATTTTTTCCGACCAGCTCGTGCACGCGTCCATTATTGACGGCGAACGATTGGCAAAAAAAGTTCCGCGTTCCATTTATCCGCACTCTGATATGGCGGAGTTGGAGAAACTGCTCAAGGAAAGCCAAGCTCGCATAAAAATGATTGTTACCGACGGGGTCTTTTCCATGGACGGCGATATGGTCAAACTTGATGAAATAGTCGCGCTTGCGGAAAAATACGAGGCGATGGTTTTTGTGGATGATTCGCATGCGACCGGCTTCATCGGAAAATCAGGCCGCGGAACGCATGAATATTTCAATGTTATGGACAAAGTGGATATTATCACCACGACCTTCGGAAAGGCTCTCGGCGGCGCCACCGGCGGCTGTATCTCCGGCAAAAAAGAAATGATTGCGATGCTCCGGCAAGCCGGACGTCCGTATCTTTTCTCAAACTCCGTTATGCCCGCCGTCGTCACGGCAACCATCGGGGTTCTGGATATTCTGTCCAAAAGCACCGAACGTCGCGATAAACTCGCGGAACTCGCGACCTTCTGGAGAGAATCTTTGACAAAAGCCGGTTTTGAACTGAAACCCGGCAACACTCCGATTGTCCCCATAATGCTCTACGATGCCAAACTCGCGCAAGATTTCGCGCGTGAACTGTTTGATGAAGGCGTGTACGTTCGCGGTTTCTTCTATCCCGTTGTGGCGCAGGGTCAAGCGAGAATCCGCACGCAGATGTCCGCCGGACTTGAAAAAACGGATTTGGAAAAAGCTCTTGTCGCCTTCGTGAAAGTCGGGAAAAAATTAGGCGTGTTAAAGAGTTCATAAAGTAAAAAGTTATATCTTCGCTTCGCTACGATATAATTCCTGCGTTCTGGAAAAATATGAATCCATTCATATTTTCTCCCTCTCTTGAAATTATAAAGTTTATCAAACACAACAAAACAAAAAAAATACCCCGCAAAGTCGCCATTGACGACCACGGGGTTTTTGTTTAATCAAGCCAAGGCTTTTTAACGATGATGGGAGTAAAATCTTCCCAATCGCCGATAAATTCGCGAAGTTGCTGATTTACTTTGTTTCTCGCTCTTCCATTTTGAATACGACGATCTACAGTAAGTTCTTCAACACCGATGCCATTGTGTTTATGCTGACAACGCTCATTCCAATTCAAAGGTATTCCGCGTCGGCTCTTTTTCGCTATGACAATCGCTTTTCT